>DATGWX010000242.1:0-9439 GCA_035299275.1 Bacteroidia bacterium | reverse complement strand
AGTGCTCGTCCATCCATTGTATTTGCTATTGAAGGATTTCGCAGAGAAATAGTTTCTGTACTTTCGGGTGAATACAACTTTGATAATATTATGGCAGCAGTTGCGTTTGGTCGTTTCTTTGGTGTGCCACTGGAGCATATTGCTGAAGCGGTGGAAGGGTATGAGCCTAAAAATAACCGTTCGCAGATTATACAAAAAGGAACGCGTACCATCTATCTCGATGCTTACAATGCCAATCCTTCGAGTATGGAATTGTCGCTTAGAAATTTTGCCGCAAACAAGTTTGAAAATGCCATAGCCATCCTGGGCGATATGTTTGAATTAGGAGAGTACAGTGATGCAGAACACCGGCAAATGGCTGAGACTGCTGCCTCACTGGGCTTAAAAGAGGTGTGGCTGGTAGGGAAAGAATTTGCGAAGTACGCCTCTTCAGTTAACGCCCGTTCATTTTTGTCAGCCGATGAAGTGAAGGAGCACATTCGGGCAAATGATTTCTCAGGTTATACATTTTTCCTTAAAGGTTCCCGGGGTATGAAGCTGGAAACTATTCTGGAGTCGTTTGATTAAAATGATTCCAGCCTTGTGCTTGGATAGGATGCACATTACCCGACTTTGAAATAAGGTATTTGCCGCTGTCTTTGGCAGTACAATGTCCGATAATACTTATTTCACTTATGTCTTTTACTTTTTCAAAATCGGCTTGCGAAATGGTAAACAACAATTCGTAATCTTCACCACCACTCAAGGCACACATGGTAGGATCTAAATTGAATTCGCGCGCAGTATTGTAGGTTACACTATCGATAGGGATTTTTTCTTCATACACATTCATGCCCACACCCGATTGCTCGCACAAGTGGAAAATCTCGGAAGCCAGTCCGTCAGAAATATCAATCATCGCTGTGGGCAATACACCGGTTTTGGAAAGCAATGCTAAAATATCTACCCGTGCTTCAGGTTTTAGCTGGCGTTCGAGTACGTAATCAAATCCGGCTAAATCAGGTTGTACTTTAGGTGTTTCTAAGAACACTCTTTTTTCTCTTTCCAATAGCTGATACCCCATGTAGGCTGCGCCTAAATCACCACTTACACACAACAAGTCGCCTTCTTTTGCTCCACTGCGGTACACCACTTTTTCTTTAACGGCTTCACCAATCGCAGTGATGGAAAGTATTAATCCCTGTTTGGAAGATGTGGTATCACCGCCCACTAAATCTACGTTATAATTTTTACTCGCTGCACGAATGCCGTCATACAACTCTTCCACAGCAGCCAACGTGTATTTGCTGGATAGACCTATGCTTACAGTTATCTGCCGGGCTTCACCGTTCATCGCACAAATGTCAGATATGTTCACTGCAACGGCTTTGTATCCCAAATGTTTCAAAGGCATGTACATCAGGTCAAAGTGAATACCTTCCAGCAGCATATCGGTTGTTACTAAGGTAACTTTACCGTTGCCGGTATCTATAACTGCAGCATCATCACCTACAGATTTTAATGTTGATTTTTGAACGGTGGTGAACGGGCGGGTCAGGTGTTTAATAAGGCCGAACTCGCCCAACTGCTCAATAGAAACGGGGGCTTTAGATTCTGATATCATGCTTCAAAGATAGTTTTTTAGAAAGGGATAATTTTCAGCGTATTTTGTATGATTATGAAATTCAGTCGTTTATATCTTTATTCTTTTCTTTTGTCCAGCGCACAAAGTTCTCCCGGCAATCAAAGATTTACTTATTTTTGCCCTTACTTAAAAAAATGACGATATACATGAAAAAATGGAGCTTGTTGGTTTTAGTTGCGGTAACGCAAATTGCTTTTGCACAAAAGAAAGCAACTAAAACAGTTTTGCCTGCGAAACCTGCAGATCAGGTATTATTTACATTTGGAACTGATACCGTTTATCGTTCCGAATTTGAACGGATTTATTCCAAGAACAACACCAGCAAAGAACAACCTGATGAGAAAAGCATCAAGGAGTATCTTGATTTATATGTGAATTTTAAGCTGAAAGTAAAAGAAGCAAAAATGAACGGCTTAGATACCCTTAGTTCGTTCAAACAAGAACTTGGCGGATACCGCAAGCAACTGGCGCAACCCTATTTAGTAGATAAAGCAGTAACCAATCAGTTGGTGAAAGAAGCCTACGAGCGAATGAAGCAGGAGGTAAATGCCAGTCACATACTGATTAATTGTGATGAGAATGCACTTCCTAAAGATACTGTTGCTGCCTACAACAAGGCCATGGATATTCGCAAGCAGTTACTGAAGGGTGAAAATTTTGATTCATTGGCCGTGAAATATTCCAACGATCCTTCAGCGGCACGTAACTATGGTAACCTCGGATGGTTTACTGCATTCCAGATGATTTATGCTTTCGAAACAGGAGCATACCTTACTGAAATCGGAAAAATCTCTATGCCCATCCGCACCCGTTTTGGTTACCACGTTATAAAAGTTTTAGGAAGAAGACCGGCCCGTGGCGAAGTGAAGGCTGCTCACATTATGGTGAAGTTTCAGGCAGGCGCAACTCCTGAGCAGGAGAAAGAAACTAAGGCTAAAATAGATCAGGCTTACACTAAACTTAAAGGCGGTGCCAAGTTTGAAGATGTAGTAAAAGAATATTCGCAAGATGAAAGCAGTCTGAGAAACAACGGAGAAATGAACTGGATTACCAGCTCAGGTAATTTTCCTACAGAGTTCAAAGACGCTGCATTTGCACTTAAAAATAATGGCGACTACTCCGAGCCGGTAAAAACACCTTACGGTTGGCACATTATCAAAAGAATTGATAAAAAGGATTTGCCTCCTATGAAAGAACTGGAAGAAAACATTAAAACCAAAATTAACCGTGACTCCCGTTCTGAAATAAACAAACAAGCTGTTGTGGAACGTATCAAAAAAGAGAATGGGTTCAAAGAAAATGCTCTTGCCTACAAAGAGGTGCTTAAAACAGTTGACTCTACGTTGTTGCAAGGGAAATGGGACAAAGAGCGCGCAAAAGGTTTAAATAAAGTGCTGTTTAGCGTTACGGGTAAAAACTTTACACAACAGGATTTTGCACAATACATTGCCGATTATCAAACCCCTCGTAATGCTACTTCTATTGATGCTGCTTTACAGGGAATGTACAAAGATTACATCACCTTCAAAATGGTGGAATTTGAAGAAGCGGGTCTCGATAAAAAATATGAAGATTTCCGTAATCTGATGCAGGAGTATCATGACGGTATTCTGTTATTTGATCTTACAGATAAAAAAGTATGGTCAAAGGCAGTGAACGATACTGTAGGTTTACAAGCCTATTATGAAAAGAACAAATCGCGCTTCTTGTACAAAGACAGGTATGTAGTGGACACGTATACTTGTGCTGATGAAAAAACAGCTAAAGCCGTTCAGAAAATGATTTCATCCGGTAAATCTATTGAGGAGATTAAATCAAAAATCAATAAGAAAAATCCTAAAGCGGTTGAAGTGAAATCACGCAAAGTAGAAACAGGAGAAGACAATATACTGGATGATGCCTGCAAAGCCGCGGGTGCCGGAAAATGTAACCGTTTGATTATCGCTGATAAAAACAGTGCTAGTGTATTTCAGGTACTAGTTGAGGTACAAGGTCCGCAACCCAAAGAGCTGAAAGACGTGAAAGGATTGATTACAGCCGAGTACCAGAATCAACTGGAAAAAGACTGGCTGGCAGAACTGAAGGCAAAATATCCTGTACAAGTTAATCAGGCTACTGTGAATACACTGTTCAAGTAAGTCGTCATACTTTAAGCATGAAACCTGGCGTTAGCATATGGATAGCTTTGATTATGTTAGTCGCTTGTAATACGAAAGATTCTAAAAGCACTTCTGCCCAACTCGCCCGTGTTGGGCAGAAGTATTTATATGCAGATGACCTGAGTCAGGCCTTACGCAGCCGAAGTCCTTTGCAGGATAGTGCACAGTACGTTAAAGAACTCATTAACTCCTGGGTTAAACAACAGGTACTTTTGCAGCAGGCTGAAAAAAATCTGTCGAAGGAACAACTGGATACACGCAAAAAACTGGAAGACTATCACCAGTCATTGCTTATTTACGAATACGAAAAACAATTGCTGAATCAACAACTGGATACTGTTATTACCGAAGCACAAATTTTGGCGTACTTCAAAAACAACAAGAGCAATTTTGAACTCAAGAAAAATCTTATTCGCTTGAAATTTGTGAAAACGGAGGCCCGACATAAAGACCTCGATAAAATTCGTAACTGGCTTAAAAACGACAAGCAGGAAGAGCTGATCTCCTGGTGCAAAACAAATGCATCCAACTATTTTCTGGATGAAAGTGTATGGCTCGATTTTGCCGATGTACTCAAGGAGATCCCTATCCGTACTTACAACGAAGAAGCATTTTTAAACAATAATACCTATACTGAAGTAAAAGACGGGGACTTTCTTTATATTGTACGCATCATGGACTACCGTATTCGGAATACGACTTCCGATCCGGGACAAGAGCGGGAACGTATTAAGGAAATGATACTCAACCAGCGTAAAGTGAAATTGCTGAAAACGATGGAGCAGAATATGATAAAGGAAGCCGAACTATCTAACAATATTGAAATTTTTTAACATGAATTTACGTGCTATAGTCTCTGCATTTACTCTTCTTGTTGCACTTGGCGCTCAAGCGCAGGTAGTGGATGAGATAATAGGAGCAGTGGGAGATAAAATTATCCTGAAGTCAGAAATTGAAGCGGAGGTGGAGCAAATTAAGAAGCAGGCCGAGGGCCCACTTCCTCCTGATATCCGATGTGAGATTCTGAACCAGAAACTGGCTGAAAAACTGATGCTGCACAAAGCCGATTTGGATAGTGTGGTGGTTGATGAAGATCGTGTAAATACAGAGCTGGAAACCAGGGTACGCAGGTTGATTGCCCAGTTTGGCGGTGAAAAGGCATTTGAAGATTATTACGGTAAAACCATAGCTGAGATAAAGGCCGAGAATCGGGATAAAATACGGGAGAGTATGGTAGTGGAGGAAATGCGTCAGAAGGTTCTGAAGGATGTTAAAGTAAGCCCAACGGATGTAAAAAAATACTTCAACAGTATTCCGGAAGACAGCCTTCCATTTTATAGTGCAGAGATTGAGGTAGCTCAGATTATTCGTATGCCCAAGGTGAGCAAACAAGCCAAAGAAATTGCCTTAATGCGCATTACTGAAATACGGGAACGCATTATGCAAGGCGAAAGCTTTCAAACGTTAGCTGTTCTTTATTCTGATGATCCGGGCTCGGCATCTAAGGGTGGAGAGTTAGGCTTTTTTAACCGGGGCGACATGGTTCCCGAGTTTGATGCGCAGGCTTTCCGTTTGAAGAAAGATACCGTTTCTAAAATAATTGAAACCAACTACGGCTATCACATTTTGCAGCTGATAGCCCGCAGAGGTGAGAGTGCTAATGTAAGGCATATTCTTATTCGTGCCCAAACTACCAAAGACGATTTAAAACAGGCGAAGGAATTGATGGATAGTTTGTACCACCGCATGAAATATGATTCACTGCCGTTTGTTACAGCAGCTAAAAAATTCTCTGATGAGGAAGAAACAAAATCAGGCGGAGGTTTTTTGCGTGATCCGCAAACGGGTAGTACTAAAATAAATGTGGAGATGCTCGACAAAAGCATGTACCTCACCGTTGAAAAAATGAAGCCGGGTGAAATTTCAGAACCTGAACTCATCAAACTACCCGATGGTTCTCAGGCTTACCGAATGATTTACCTCAAGTCAGAGATACCGCCTCATAAAGCCAATCTGAGAGAAGATTACCAGAAATTTCAGGGCATAGCCTTCGCACAAAAACAGCAGGAAGTTATGTACAACTGGATAGGTAAATACAAAGGGAAATATTACGTGAAAGTGGGTGAAGATTTTCATAACTGTACTTCGCTCCAAATGTGGTTAAAAAAATAATTCAATGACATTGCCATACAAATCAGATGTTGAAGGTGCAGATGCACTAAAAGAAAAATACAAACAACTCACCACCGAAATAGGAAAGGTAATTGTGGGTCAGCAGCAGGTAGTGGAGGATGTACTTACCTGTGTTTTTTCCAACGGACATGCACTGCTTATAGGAGTACCGGGTTTGGCGAAAACCTTATTGGTTAAAACCATTTCTCAGGCACTTGATTTGAATTTTAATCGTATTCAGTTTACACCCGATTTGATGCCTTCGGATATTACGGGTTCTGAAATACTGGATGAAAACAGGCATTTTAAATTTATCAAAGGCCCCTTGTTTGCCAACATTGTACTGGCTGATGAGATTAACCGTACCCCGCCTAAAACACAGGCAGCATTACTCGAAGCCATGCAGGAAAAAAGTGTGAGTGTAAACGGACAACAACATCCCTTGCACGAACCGTTTTTTGTACTCGCTACACAAAACCCCATTGAACAGGAAGGTACCTACCCTTTGCCTGAAGCACAACTCGACCGTTTTATGTTTAACATCGTGGTAGGTTACCCTACGTATGAAGACGAGTTGCAGGTGGTTAAATCTACCACTTCAGGAGTTTCACTTACGCCTTCCAAAGTAATGACTGCAGCGGATATTATCTACTTTCAGCAAATTGTACGTAAAGTTCCGGTAACGGATAATGTGCTGGAATATGCAGTAAAGCTCGCCACTAAAACACGTCCGGGTACAGCACTGGCTACAGATAAAATCAACCAGTACATTTCCTTTGGTGCAGGTCCGCGTGCCAGCCAGTTCTTGGTGGTAGGAGCCAAGTGTCATGCACTTTTACACGGGAAGTATTCACCCGATATTGAAGATGTAAGAGCCGTGGCCAAGCCTATTCTGCGTCATCGTTTGGTGAAGAATTACAAAGCTGAAGCCGAAGGGGTGAGCACCGAGCAGATAATAGATTCCTTACTTTAATTTTATTTGGTGCATAAGCATCCGGTAGTTATATTTGATTGATGTCTATTCAGTTTCATATGGCTGATGCCACTTTGCCCCTAAAGCACCGCACTGCTGTTAAAGAGTGGCTGGGGGATGTGGCTTTGAAAAAGAGAAAACGTATTGGTCAACTGGATTATGTGTTTTGCTCTGATGCGTATTTGCTCAACATCAACAAACAATTTCTGAATCACGATACGTATACGGATATCATCACCTTCGACTATACTGCAGATGCAGTGTTGGGTGGAGAAATATACATCAGTATTGACCGTGTTAAAGAAAATGCATTAAAGTTTGATGTAACCGTTACCGAAGAACTTTGCCGGGTGATGGTACATGGGCTGTTGCACCTTGCCGGTTACAAAGATAAAACTGCCGGGCAAAAGCAGGAAATGCGCAATGCAGAAGATGCTGCTCTCGCTTTATTGTTTGAAGAGTAATCTTATTTCTTTTTTGCGCTGCCCTTCAACCGTCCGTTATCCTTTAGTGCTTTGTTGAGTAAAAACTCAATCTGCCCGTTTACACTACGGAATTCATCTGCTGCCCATTTCTCCAACTCTAGCATCATTTCAGGACTTACACGCAAAACAAATGCTTTTTTCTCGTTCATACCGCAGTGTTTAGATCTATACAGTCTATGTGGTTCGTTACTTTCAACTCAGTCAAAGCTGCTTTCATTAGTTCAACCTGTTGTGTGCCAATCAGTATTTTTTTGCCGTTGTTGAGTTCCAGTTGTAAACCATATTCTCCTTTTACATTGTACGCTTTGCCGTTACTAAGCGTATGCCTTACTCCCCAGCCTCCGTATTCCCACAAAGGAGAATATTTGCGCAGGTAAGCATGTTTTACTTCGCCCCACAACCATTGTTTTTGTCCCCATACAAAAGGTTGGTAACGTATAGTAATACCCGTACCGTCAATGCGGGTCTTCAGGTTACTGAGCCAAAATGCGCAGGTGAGCAATACAATCAGTACCCCACCAATGTATATTCCCCATTCTGCTTCAGTTTGATTCATTTTTTTGGAGGCCCAAAAGGAAAGTACTGTTATCTCTAAAAATGCAAAGGCAAGAATGGCATACAGCCACCATTGCCTGAATTTTTGTTCTTCGTTAAATACATTCATACGTATAGTATTTAAGCCACAGATTACGCAGAATGGTTATTCCAATCTGCGTAATCTGCGACTTTCTTTTAATTATATAAAGTTCCGGTGTTCACTACCGGACTTACATTTTTATCACCACACAGTACCACCAGCAGGTTACTTACCATGGCGGCTTTACGTTCTTCATCCAGGTGCACTATTTCTTTTTCAGATAGCTTGGCCAGTGCCATTTCTACCATACCTACAGCTCCTTCTACTATTTGTTTACGGGCTGCAACAACTGCAGTAGCTTGCTGACGTTGTAACATGGCACCTGCAATTTCCTGTGCATAGGCCAGGTGGCTGATGCGTGCTTCAATAATTTTGATACCGGCACGGTCCATTCTTTCAGTCAGTTCGCTTTCGAGCATGTGGTTTACTTTTTCACCCCCGGAGCGTAAACTCACTTCGTCTTCATGCTCCAGATTATCATACGGACAAGTGCCTGCCAGATGTCTTACTGCAGCCTCGCTTTGAATAGCGATGTATTGCACAAAGTCATTTACTTCAAAACTGGCTTTAGCAGTATCTTCTACCTGCCACACAATTACCGCAGCAATTTCAATGGGGTTTCCCAGTTTGTCGTTTACCTTAATGGAGTGTCCGTTCAGGTTCATGGCTTTGAGGGAAACTACTTTTTTGGTAAAAAAAGGATTGGCCCAAAAGAAACCATTGTCGCGCAGTGTGCCTTTGTATTCGCCAAAAAATACCATCACTCTGGATTCATTGGGATTAACAATGATGAATCCGGGCATTAGAAAAATGGCAGTTACTATTACCACCATACCGATTGCAATACCAATTGGAGTTCTGGTAATGAAAGATGCAACTCCACCCGCAATCATAAGCAATACCAGAATCAACATTCCGAATCCTGAAGAGGCTTTAAAAGAAATTTCTGTTTTCATATTAATATCATTTTGATATCACAAAGATACCAGCAGTTTTTGATTCTGCAAGTGGTGTTTTTTACATTACCGACCAACATCTGTTTTTTAATGACGAAAGAATTCAGATATTTGGATGAAACTTACTTTATGCTCGATAACCTCGATTTAACCAAGGTACTTTGTCTGGATATAGAAACAGTACCGCAGTACGCTGATTTTTCCACTATGGATGAGCGTTGGCAACACCTTTGGCAAAAGAAAGCGCAGTTTTTGGTGAAAGAAGATCAAACGCCTGAAAGCATTTACAGTCGTGCAGGCATATATGCTGAGTTCGGTAAAATAGTGTGCATCTCAGTAGGGGCTTTTTTGCGCAGCGGTAATGAATGGCATTTTAAACTCAAATCATTTTACGGTGATGACGAGAAAATGCTGCTGGAAGAATTTTGCCAGA
>DATGWX010000241.1:0-5200 GCA_035299275.1 Bacteroidia bacterium | reverse complement strand
ATCTGGAAGAATGGATACAGGCCGCACACAACATTACCCTGCAACAACTTTTCGAAAAACTGGTGACCAGCGGAGGTATTCTAAGTTATGTAATGCGTGCCGGAGAAAAAGTGTGGCTCATGCAGGAACTCACCACGCTGTTTGATTTTATTAAAGACGAAAGCGCCAAGCAACCCGGCATCTCACTCAAAGATTTTTTAACCACCCTTAACCTGATGCGCGAGTACGAACTTTCCCTCGACATCAACAAAATTACCTTTGCAACCAAAGGAGTTAATTTCCTTACTGCTCATTCCTCCAAGGGGCTGGAGTTTACCACGGTTTACCTGATAGGTTGCCAAAGTAAGGAATGGGACAAAGCTGCCCGCAACCGCGGCTATACTTTACCAGATAATTTATTCATTACCGGAAAAGAAGGCAGTGAAATTGAAGAAGCGCGCAGGTTGTTTTTTGTTGCCCTTACCCGCGCCAAGAAAGAATTATTCATTACCTACAGCACTGCCAATAAAGAACTCAAAGAAACAGAAAAAAGCAGGTTTGTAGCCGAGCTCGAAAATTTTGATCGCATCGAAAAACAGGTAATCAGTTTGCCGGATGAGCAACTGACGCACTACAACCTGCTGATGATGGAAGAGCATAAAAAAGAAGTGCTGGAGTTGATTGATAAAGTATGGATAGACCACCAGCTGGAGAGTTACAGCATGAGCGTAACACACCTTAACAACTACCTCAAGTGTCCGTTTACGTTTTACTTCCAGAATTTATTGCGTGTTCCGGCTGCAAAAAATGCCAGCATCAGTTTTGGTTCAGCCGTGCACGATGCCCTGGACCGTTACTTTAAAAAGATGCTGGAGCATCCCGAAAAGAATTTCCCGCCTACAGAAGAATTGCTGCGTGATTTTGACTACTTTATGTACCGCAGTCAGGATTCATTTACCAAAGAAGAATACGACCGCAGAAAACAATACGGTTTCCGCATATTGGAACAATACGTTAAACACTACCTCCCGCAATGGAACAAGGTGGTGGTTACCGAGCGCAGTATACGTGCGGGCTTGGGCGATGTACCCATTAACGGAAAACTGGATAAAATTGAATTCAACGGAAAACTGTGCAACGTAGTGGATTACAAAACGGGGCAGTTTAAATACGCTAAGAAAAAACTTTTCCCACCGGTAAAAGAGTTGGGTGACAACCCTACGTTTGAAGACCGGCACGGGGGTGATTACTGGCGGCAGGCGGTGTTCTACAGAATACTGATGAATGCCGAGCAGAACAAACAATGGGAAATGGTAAGTGCCGAATTTGATTTTATTGAACCTTTGGATAAAGAAGGTAAAGAGTTTGAAAAAGCACGTATCAACATTACGGCTGAAGATATTGCTACAGTTGAGCAACAAATCAAAGACACCTATGCCCGCATACAAAACAAAGAATTTTCCAAGGGCTGCGGTGAACCCGATTGCAAGTGGTGCAACTTTGTAAAAGACTATGTCTATGCTGATGCCCGTGTAAGCGAAGACATTCTTCAAACGGAAGAAGAATAAGTATGGGTAAATTAAAGCGCTATCGGTTTGAGTCGGTATTGGAATACCTCAATGGTGTTATTACCCATACCGGCATTGTGTTGCCTGAAAAAACATTGCAGGAGTTGAATCAACCCAAACGGGTACGTATTAAAGGTACCATCAATGGCACTCCTTTTAATCTGGCTATCCAACATATCAAAGATGGTCGCAGGTTTCTGATGGTGGGAAATACCCTGAGAAAAGAAGCCAAGATAAAAGCCGGAGATAAGGTAGAAGTGATATTCACCTTAGCCGACCCCGATGAAATAAAACTACCGGAAGAACTTATGGAAGTGCTGGAACAGGATCCTGAAGGCAAAGCAGTATTCAGTAAATTTACTCCGGGACTGCAACGCAGTTTGGCACATTACGTTACTTCTGCTAAACAGGTTGATACCAGAATTAAGCGCGCACTCGAACTTATGGATAAAGCTAAGTCGGAGAAATTACACGTGCAAAAGACTGAGAGGTAATGCGGCAAATTTTTTCAAGTACACCAAATGCAGCAGTCCCATTTTAAAACTATTATAATTTTTGTCCCATTTTATTATATAATTCCCATTTTATAATAGCATTTACTCATTTTGGGATAAAAAATGTGAATTCTGAAAAATGAAATAAGTATATATATCTGACATCATGTGATTTATGAAATATTAAAGTAAGCGGCATGATTATGCCAATAGTAAGAGAAATTCAAAAAAAATGAAAACACTCTACACTATTATCATCAGCCTACTCTGCTTAACCACATTTGCTGCAACAAGAACAGCTGTTTCATCTGACGATTGGTCATCTTCATCCACCTGGGGAGGCAGTAGTAATAAACCTGCGGCAGGAGATTCTGTTGTGATTCCAAATGGTATAACCGTTACTGTAAGCAACACAGTAGATTTTCGTTCGGGTGGTGCAAGTATAATAAATGTTCTAAACGGTGGAAGATTAGAGATAGACAATGGTAAAAAAATAAGGCTATCAGCCAATTCATATGTAAATCTGGCTTCATCCAATGCTAAAATACTGCATGGTGGCGGAGGGAACAATACCTATATAGAAGTTGATGGAATAAAGGTTTGGACTGCCGGAACCAGTTCAGGTTCAATAACTGGTCCTGCAATCTATCCTGCCGGAGCCATGCCCGTTTTACTCGCAGCATTTACAGCCAAAACTGTTGAAGCGGGTGTAGCGGCCATTGAATGGGTAACTGCAGGTGAGTTAAACAATGCCTACTTTGAAGTACAACGCTCTACTGACATGAGCAACTTTGAAACCATCGAAAAGATAAACGGAAAAGGTACTACCATGAACACGTCTACTTACACTGCCATTGATTATAGTGTTCCTTCAGGAAATGTTTACTACAGATTGGTGCAGGTTGACTTTGACGGAACCAGCACAGTATATGATGCTGTAGCCATAGATAGCAAAAAAGAATCAACCACCTGGAATATCTACCCTAATCCTTCTAACGGTGCAGTATTTACCACAATCGAAACGCCTAACACAACTGCCACCATCAGCATAACTGATTTAAGCGGAAAAATTGTATCGGCAAAAAGTGTGAGCACTTTTAACTCCAATGAAAAAGTAAATGTACTGGACGGAAACGAAAATTTAAAAGCCGGATTCTACCTGGTTATCATAGAGAGCGGGAATAGCAGACAAAATATCAGACTTCAGATACTTTAACCAAACACCACTACAAATTGAAAAGGCGGATTCTTAACTGAGTCTGCCTTTTTTATTTCCCCGGTGTAAGGTCTTCGAAAACTATTTTGTTGTACTCAATAAAAAACGAACGCCCCTCCAGAGCCAGCTCGGTGCGCTCGAAAGCTAGTCTGGTTTCGTCAAGAAGCAGATTGAGGTTATTGTAACGGGCTGAAAAATGCCCGATGATGAGTTGCTTTACATTGGCTGCCTTAGCAAATTTTCCTGCCTGCAGAGCCGTTGTATGGTAGGTTTCTACTGCCCTATCAACCAGTTCATGTAAAAAGGTAGATTCATGGTACAGCAAATCGCAGTCTTTAACATATTCAGCAAAAGACAAATCGAAAATAGTATCCGAGCAATAGCCGTAAGAACGCGGAGGCAGTGGTTCAATAGTTAATTCATCATTGCTGATAAGCCGGCCATCAGGCAACACATAATCTTCTCCTGCTTTAAGTGCATCAAACAACTCAAAAGGTATTTGATAATGGCTGCACCGCTCCGCATTTATTTTGCGTGGCAGTTCTTTTTCCTTAAACAAAAAACCGCATGTGGGAATGCGGTGCCTGAGCGGAAAACTGAATACTTCCAGTTCCTCATTTTCAAAAAGCAATTCTTTTTTTTCATTCCCGGTAATGATGAAATGAATTTTAAAACGCAGCTCTGTGGAGGAACACCTGAACTGCACTTCCAGTATTTCACTCAATCCGGCCGGACCATATATATACAAATCTTCCGTACGGTGATGAAAGTTCATGGTATAAATGAGGGCCGTTAAACCTAAGTAATGGTCGGCATGCAGGTGGCTGATGAAGATGTGGTTGATTTTGCTTTGCTTCAGTTTGTAACGCAGCATTTGAATCTGTGTTCCTTCCCCGCAATCGAGCAACATGCAATGGTCGCGCAGGTTAAGGTATTGCGCACTGGGATGCCGTGTTGTGGTGGGTGTAGCAGAACTGCTACCCAGTATGGTAACTTCTATCGGCATTATTGAACCAGCAGTCTAGCTCTCAAAATTGCTCCGTTTACACGAACAGCAACCAGATACAAACCACGGGGAACAGCATCCAATGAAAGAGTAACCGTATTAGAACCGTTGCTCACATTGACTCCGGCTTGCTTCACAACTCTGCCCTGAAGATCAAGAAGTGTTAAAAGCGTTTGTTGTGACCGCTCCGCCTGAATAGCTACATTCACCATCCGACTGGCAGGATTGGGATACAAAACCAATCCCTGATTACCTCTGCCTGCCAGCATATCTTCTATACCTACCGGCTGATCAACAACTAAATCGAGTGTATTGGAAAAAGTTTGTGTAACGGGCGGAACAAAAGGAATGGGTGATTTTAATTTAACCATCACACTCACATTTAAAACATATGTACCTGCTGAACCTGAACCTAAAGGTGCGGTAAGTACAGCACATCCATTGGCATTACCTTTATAGCTGCAAGTGGGTTTATTACATTGGTAAGCCAGTCCTGCGGGGCCACCTGTAATGGAAAGAATGTACAATGAATCAACCGTAAAGCCCATGGTATCTTTGGGCACCTTAAACTGAATCACCTGATTGTACGGAACCCCTTCCTGTCCGTTGGGTAAAGTGCGCGGGTAAATGCCCGAGTAAGTAATGCCTATATCAGGCGTGCACTGGCTGAATGCAGTTACTGCAGTAACCAGAAAAACAACGGCAAGAAGAATTTTTTTCATGTGGTTCTATTCATTATCCGGATCAAGAAAGTGGCGCTCCAGTTGGTCCATAAAAGCAAAATCAATCGCTTCAATATCGGTAGGAATAAGGGTAAGGTCGGAGTCTTTTAACTCTCTGAAAATACTCTCCTGCAGCTCGGTAATAATGAGCATGCCGTTCATGTCTTTCAGCGCTTTTTCCAGCGCTTTCAGTACAATGTAACCGTCTTCAGTGC
>DATGWX010000240.1:0-8910 GCA_035299275.1 Bacteroidia bacterium | reverse complement strand
AGCAAGTAATTCTCCACAAATTTTGTTTTTATTTGCTCAAACAAATCAAATTTACATACCTTTAAATTTCTAAACAGACATTAATATCATGGAATTAAAAGAGATTAAAGAACTCATTAAACTGGTAGCCGACTACGGAGTGAGTGAAGTGGAAGTGGAAAAAGGAGATTTCAAGATTGCTATTAAGAAAACAGGTGAAGGCGTTATTCATACTGCCGCTCCTGTAATGCAAATACCTGTAGCTCCTGTTGCACAACCCGCTACTCCTGCTGCACCTCAAATTGTTGCTGCACCTGCTGAACCCGCTCATACACCAACCAATCTGATTACCATTAAATCGCCCATGATTGGAACCTATTATTCTTCTCCTTCACCCGATAAACCCGTTTTTGTAAACGTAGGAGATGAAATAAAAGCAGGCAAAGTGGTATGTATCATTGAAGCCATGAAATTGTTCAATGAGATTGAATCAGAGGTATCAGGACGGATTGTAAAAATACTGGTGAACAATGCATCTCCGGTAGAATATGATCAGCCCTTATTTTTGGTTGAACCTGCATAAACCGGTTGATCTGCCACCTGTTTACAGGTAACCTTTAACCGTTCATTTAACGTAAATTATTTTATGTTCAAAAAAATACTGATTGCTAATCGCGGAGAAATTGCCCTGCGTATCATTCGCACTTGTAAGGAAATGGGCATTAAGACTGTTGCCGTTTACTCTACTGCTGATAAAGAAAGTTTGCACGTACGTTTTGCCGATGAGGCCGTTTGCATAGGCCCGCCCCCTAGCCAGCAAAGCTATCTGAGCATGGCCAATATTATTGCTGCTGCTGAAATTACCAATGCCGATGCTATTCATCCGGGATATGGTTTCCTGTCAGAAAATGCCAAGTTCTCTGAAATTTGTCGCGACCACGGAATTAAATTTATCGGTGCCACACCTGAGCAAATTAATTCAATGGGCGATAAAAGTAACGCCAAAGACACCATGAAAAAAGCCGGTGTGCCAACCATACCTGGCTCTGATGGCCTATTGAAAGATGTAAAAGAAGGTGTGGGCATTGCCGAAAAAATAGGTTACCCTGTAATACTAAAGGCTACTGCCGGTGGTGGTGGCAGAGGTATGCGCATCATATGGAAAGCAGAAGAATTTGAGGCCGCCTGGGATTCAGCCACACAAGAAGCAGGGGCTGCCTTTGGAAACGCTGGTGTATACCTGGAAAAGTACATTGAAGAGCCTCGCCACATTGAGATACAGGTAGCCGGTGACCAATACGGCAAAGTATGCCACCTGAGTGAACGCGATTGTTCCATACAGCGCAGACATCAAAAATTAGTGGAAGAGGCCCCCTCTCCGTTTGTTACCCCTGAATTGCGGGAGAAAATGGGCAATGCTGCCATTGCTGCTGCGGAAGCTATTAAATACGAAGGATTGGGTACAGTAGAGTTTCTGGTGGACAAACACCGCAACTTCTATTTTATGGAAATGAATACCCGCATACAAGTGGAGCATCCGGTAACCGAAGAAGTAATAAATTATGACTTGGTGAAAGAACAGATTCTGATTGCTGCCGGTATTCCCATCAGTGGTAAAAACCACTACCCTATTAAGCATGCTATTGAGTGCCGCATAAACGCTGAAGATCCATTCAATAACTTCCGCCCTACCCCCGGAAAAATTGTGAACCTGCATAAACCCGGAGGACATGGTGTGCGTGTAGACACGCACATTTATGCCGGTTACACTATTCCTTCCAACTATGACTCTATGGTAGCCAAGTTGATTGTGTGTGCTCAAACCCGCGAAGAGGCCATTATTAAAATGGAGCGTGCCCTCAGTGAATTTATTATTGAAGGTCCGGGCTTGCACACTACTATACCTTTACAGATGAAACTTATGCAAAATGAGGATTTCAAAAGCGGTAACTTCACTACTGCTTTCATGAATACTTTTGATATTAATAAGTAACCTTTTTTATCTTTGAAAAAAGCCCGCTTTCATGCGGGCTTTTTTTGCTGAAGTATTTATTTTTTTTCTACCAATTACTCCTGATATTTACATATTAAAGTACCTTACTCTTTTACAAGAAACTAATGCCTGAATCCTCCGATGCTAGTAAACAAAAAATGCTGGATGCCTTAGGTAGTAACTTACCCGGCACCATCATCTACCAACTTGTTCGCAAAGCGAACGGGGAGAAAAGGCTTACTTACATCAGCAAGAACATTGAAGCATTTACCGGAGCATCCGTTGAGGATGTTTTAAAACGCCCGGAACTTCTCTTTGGCACAGCACTGGAAAAATATATCTCCAGAATAGCGGAGGCTGAAGAAAAATCCTTTCATGAACTGAGCATTTTTGATATTGAAGTGGAATGTCAGCTTAAGAATGACGACATACGTTGGATACATATTGTCTCCACTCCTGAAAAGCAGGAAGACGGCAGCGTAATATGGAACGGCATACAAACTGATATCACCGAGAAGAAGCTGAACGAACTTAAACTGAGTAAGATTAATCATGAACTTACTTTGCTCAACCGTGTAAATGATATTATTTTAAATACGCCCGATGAAGAAAACCTATACAATAATGTATGCCGTGTATTGGTTGAAGAGGGAAATTACAAGCTGGCCTGGATATGTTATAGCCCCTTACCTGATGACCCTGAACAAAGAATCAAACCACTTGCATCTTACGGTGAACTAGGCTACCTGAATGAAATTCGTATTGATTTAAAAGATGAAAATTTACGCAAAGGTCCGACAGCAACTGTTTTACTACACGGGAAAACAATAGTTACCAATAATTTCGAAACCTCTGCTGCATTTAAACCTTGGCTGGAAAAAGCCAGGAAATTCGGCATCTCAGCCTCCATTGTATTACCGCTCAATTTGCACAATCAAAGCAGAGGTACAATCAATATTTATGCTGAAAATATTGATGCATTTGACACACATGAAGTATCTGTATTGGAGCGTTTAGCACTCAATCTTTCTGTTGCTGTCCGCAACGTGAGGATTAAAAGCGAAAAAGATAAAGCCACCCACAATCTGAATGAAAGGGTAAAAGAACTTCACGTTATTCAAGAGGTGAACAAAACCCTTCAACAGGAAGATGAAAATATAAGCACTTTATTACAGCAATTGGTGCAAATTATCCCCAGTGGATGGCAGCATAGCAATGTATGTGAAGCACGTATTCGGTTTGACGGACAAATATATCAAAGTGACCATTTTTGTGAATCTGAATTCAAACAAACTGCTATAATTAATACACAAAACGGGAAAGCCGGAAGTATTGAAGTTGTTTACACACAAGCTACTCCTATTGAAGATGACGGACCTTTCCTGATAGAAGAGCGTAATTTGATTAATACACTGGCTGAAATAATCGAGGTATATTTTAACAAGAAAGCCAATCATGAGGCACTTCTGACATCTGAGGCCAACATGAAATCTGTTTTTGATAATACAGAAATAGGCTACCTGCTACTTGACCGGGAGTATTGTGTTATTTCCTTCAACCAAACCATGTTGGATGAGTATGCAACACTATCTGGCATTAAACTTAAAAAAGGTGTTAATTTCTTAGAACTCATACTTCCTGAAAGAATAACGTATGTTAAAAATATTTTCGAAAAGGTAGTAGTGAGTGAAAGTACGGTTGAGTATGAAACATATTTTTTGGTCAACGGTATCCCCTATTATTTTACCATCAATATTGTACCAATAAAACGCCACAATGTAATTATTGGTTTCACTCTTTCAGCATACGACATTACTATTCGAAAACTAATGGAGATGGAACGGGAGAAAATCACTGCCGACCTGCTCCAACGCAACCGGGATCTGGAACAGTTTGCTTACATTGTTTCACACAACTTGAGGGCGCCCTTAGCCAATATTCTGGGATTAAGCCTTTTGCTCAAAGAAGAAATACCCGATACGGATAAACAGCATGCCCTTAAAGGCATTGAGAATTCAACTATACGGCTGGATGAGGTGGTGCGTGACCTGAACACTATCTTACAGGTAAGAAGAGAAATATCTGAAGTAAAAATACGTGTAAGTCTCACTGAACTTGTCAGCAGTATACAAGACAGTATATTCAACATCATAGAGGAAAGTAAAACATATATTGAAACCGACTTCTCAGCCATTGATGAAGTAACTACCATTCGCAGCTATTTAGGCAGCATTATTTTTAACCTCATCAACAACAGTATAAAATATGCTCATCCTGGGGTTGCACCTCACATACGCATTTGGACCGAGCGAAATGGTTCCAATTTAATGCTTCATTTTAAAGATAACGGAATGGGCATTGACTTAGAAAGAAACGGCACCCAGCTATTCGGACTATACAAGCGTTTTCACCCCCATATTGAAGGCAAAGGTGTGGGGTTGTATATGGTAAAAACTCAGGTAGAGGTACTGGGAGGAAGTATTGAGGCAAAAAGTGAACCGGGGAAAGGAACCGAATTTATTATCAAATTTACAATATGAATACCTATCAGCATTTTATGATTGTAGATGATGACCACATGAATAATTTCATCTGCAACATTACACTAAAAAACACCTACAAAAACTCAGAGGTTACTGCGTTTGAAAAACCAGTGGAAGCTCTTGCCTACATTACGGCTAACTACCCGAGAAAAGACATTGAAAAAACAACACTGTTGCTGGATATTAATATGCCGGTACTTAACGGTTGGGAGTTTTTAGCGGAGCTGAAACAAATGAACCTCGCTGTAGTGGAGCAATTTAATATTTATATCCTATCTTCCTCCGTAGATCAACGTGATATGGACAAAGCCAAAAGTGACCCGTACGTAATTGACTTCATTTCTAAACCACTTAAGAAAGAAAAGTTGATGGAGTTGTTCGGGACCGTTAAATAAAAATACTGAGTTTAAATCTCGCTTTAGAGAATTCATTTACTCTTCTGCATCGCCTTCATCGTTTGCTGCATCGGGTTCTTTAGGTTGACGTTGCATGGGCAACTCATCTAAAGCGCTAAACAATAAATTAACTTCATTGCATCGTGTTTCATCATTCAAATCATCGTATGCATGAAACAGGTTACGTAAAACGCGTTTCACAATATCAACATTAGAACAAGGTTCAAAATACTCCTGCTTATTTTCCAGATGCATTTGTTTCAAAAACTGATCAAGGTTTTTACGTGTAAGTAATATGCCATTATTAAATGCATTGATATAAAACAGCACATCTCCCTGCTTATAATCTAACTCATGTTTGGTATTAAATGATTCCTGTTCATAATGCCAGTTATCATTCTCCTCCTTATAACACAACAGAAAGTGATTGGGTAGATTAATACCGTATACGGGTAAGTTAAGACGTTGCGCCACCAGAGCATAAACAATGCTCATACCAATGTGGTTACCGCTTCGCGATGCTATTACATCATTAATAAACGAATTTTGAGGAGCGTGGTAGTTTTTAGTGTTGCCTTTAAAACCATGCACACTATAGATTACATGATTAATTACACGAACCTTTTCCAATGCGCTAAGCACGTTGTGCATTTCGAGCCACACATCCAGCTTAATGCGGTCAATCTCTGCTTCCACATCATCTAACTTAAGTGACGGATAGCGGTAACGCGCAACTAACCATACCCCTTCCAGCAAATCAGGAAATTCGCTTAAATGCCATTTTTTCAAATCGGCTACCAGTCCGTCAAATCTTATGCGTTGAATAAGGCGTTCAAGACGGTGTTGTAATACCTCATTGTAATTAATCTGCCATTGATTCTCCAACATCGGAATTACTTCTTCTCCGAAAGACAGAATGCGTTGTTCTACATGGTCTACTACTTCTCTGTCGGTATCATCGAGCAGCGTTAGAAGTGATTGTAATTCGTTCTCGTTAATCATGTACGCTGTAAAGAAACAGTAATCTTATTTTTTAGTTGTTTTCGCAGCTGCTTTTTTTGTTGCGGTCTTTTTGGCGGGGCTCTTTTTGGCAGTAGCTTTTTTCACAGCCGATTTTTTAGGAGCCGTCTTTTTAGCTGCTGGTTTCACTGGCTTTTTCTCTTCTTTAATTCCTCCCTGTTTCTGAATGAGCTCCATACACTCTTCCAGAGTGAGGTTCTTTGCTTCTGTGCCTTTAGGAATTTTAAAGTTTTGTCTACCAACACTAATATAAGGCCCCCAGCGGCCGTTTAGTACCTGAATGGTGTGTTCACCTGAGTTATAAGTAGCAATCAGTTTCTCTGCATCCGATTTACGTTTGGCTTCAATAAGTTCGATTGCACGCTGTTCGTTTACCTCATAAGGATCATCCGTTTTAGGTAAAGACACAAATTTATTATCATGAAGTAAATACGGGCCAAATTTACCGATAGAGACTTTGATGTCTTTGCCTTCAAATTGACCGGCAATGCGCGGAAGTTTAAACAAATCAATTGCCTCTTCAAGAGAAATGGTTTCGATGGTTTGTGTACCACGTAAACCTGCATATTGAGGTTTTTCGTCTTCTGTAGCATTCTCGCCAATCTGTGCTAATGGCCCGTAGCGACCGATTTTAACGTATACATTTTTGCCGCTTTCAGGGTGCTTACCCAACAAGCGTTCACCTGTTTGTTTCTCGGCTGTTTCTGTTGTCTTCTCTACTATAGAATGGAAAGGGCCGTAGAACTCTTCAATCATACGATTCCATTGAAGCTGACCCTGTGCAATCTCGTCAAACTCTTTTTCAACTTTGGCTGTGAAATGATAATCCATTATGGCATCAAAATGTTTCACCAAAAAATCATTCACTACTGAACCTATATCACTTGGAAAAAGTTTTGACTTTTCTGAACCGTATACTTCTGTTTTTACTTCTTCAGTAATGGCTTCCTTCTTGAGGGTAAGTTGTTGAAACGTGCGTTCTTTTCCCTCACGGTCTTCTTTTACCACATATCCTCTCTTTTGAATAGTAGAAATAGTAGGTGCATAAGTGGAAGGACGGCCAATGCCAAGTTCTTCCAATTTTTTCACCAGACTGGCTTCCGTGTAACGCGGAGCAGGACGGGAAAATTTCTGTATGGCGGTCATCTCCTCCAGATTCAATCGGTCTCCTACTTTGAGCGGTGGTAACATACCGGCACTTTCTTCATCAGCATTGTCATCATCTTTCGACTCCATGTATGCTTTCAAAAAACCTTCAAATTTGAGAACTTCTCCAGTAGCTACAAACTCTTCTGATGTGGTGGAGATACTGATTGTTGCCACTGTTTTTTCCAGTTGTGCATCCGCCATTTGTGAAGCTACGGTGCGTTTCCATATAAGATCATACAAACGCTTAGCACCTGAATCTCCATCAATGGTGTGATTTTCAAAATACGTAGGACGTATGGCTTCGTGTGCTTCCTGAGCACCCGATGATTTGGTGGTATATCTTCTTGTTTGTGCAAAATCAGGCCCGTAATGCGACTGAATTTCTTTTCGTGAAGCATCAATGGCTAACTCTGAAAGGTTTACTGAGTCAGTACGCATGTAAGTAATTAAACCCGCCTCATATAACTTCTGCGCAATGGTCATGGTTTGCGACACAGAAAAACCAAGTTTGCGGCTGGCTTCTTGTTGCAATGTAGATGTGGTAAAGGGTGGAGCGGGTGATTTTTTACCCGGTTTTGTCTCCAAATTTTTGATGTTGTATACTGCCCCTTTGCATTTCTCCAACAAAATGCGCGCATCCTCAAAATTATTGAACCGCTTAGGCAATTCAGCTTTTAACTTTTTTCCTGAGCCATCTGTTAACAGAAACTCTGCTGTCACTTTGTAGCTGAAAATGGTATTAAAGTTTTGGATTTCTCTTTCACGTTCCACAATTAATCTTACCGCAACAGATTGCACGCGCCCGGCTGAAAGGCTGGGTTTTACTTTTTTCCAAAGTATAGGAGATATTTCAAAACCCACCAAACGATCCAGCACCCTGCGGGCTTGTTGTGCATTAACCAAATGCATATCAATACTGCGTGGGTTATCAATGGCTTTTAGTATGGCCGGCTTGGTTATTTCATGAAAAACAATTCTGCGGGTTTTGGATTCTTTCAGCTCAAGCACCTGACTCAGATGCCATGATATGGCCTCTCCTTCACGGTCCTCGTCCGATGCCAGCCAGATAAGGTCACTATCATCTGCCAGTTTTTTCAGTTCTTTTACCAATTGCTTCTTCTCCGGATCCACTTCATAAGAAGGCAGAAAATTATTCTTAATGTCAATAGCACTATCGCCTTTTGCCAAGTCGCGAATATGGCCGTAGCATGACTTTACAGTAAAGTCCTTACCAAGAAACTTCTCTATGGTTTTTGCCTTTGCAGGCGACTCAACAATCACTAAATTTTTGGCCATTCGGTTTATGTTATTAAAACTAAAAAGGGCAAATAAACAGTATTTGTTTATTTACCCAACTTGTAATTTTTAAAAAATAGGTTAAAGCACCACTATTTCTTATCTGGAAATCAATAGTTTAGAAATATGTTGTTGTGCTCCTGCCTGTAGGCGGATCAAATATACACCTTCAGGCAATACCGCACCGTGTATTATATCACTTAGTTTTACTCCTTGTTTACCCGGTTGCTGGTTTCCCAAATCTATACTTCCTACTTCAATGCCTGTCATGTTATATACAGCAGCCCTCACGTTTTGCTGTGAAATAAGATTGTAGTGTACTTCTGCATCACCCGCAGCAGGGTTTGGAAATACCTGTACATTATTCAACAAAGGCTCAACAAACTCAGTACTTACTTTTACATTTCCAATGTTTATATCATCAATAAAAATGTTATTCCCTCTTTGATAAGTAAACTCCACTCTGAACATTACATTATTGGTTTTGTATGGAGTTGCGTTAAGCGTGAAGGATTTCCACTGCGATTTTGACGTA
>DATGWX010000239.1:0-1719 GCA_035299275.1 Bacteroidia bacterium | reverse complement strand
CCCGCCATAATGTGCGGGTTAAGGCGGATACACACGGGAACAGTGTTGCCAAACTCATTACCGAATTGCTCCAGAATAGAGATGTTATCAATGTTGATTTGTACGCCTTCTTTAACAGCCAGTTTTATTTCTTCAATGGATACGCAGTTGGGCGTAAATAGAATTTCTTCAGGTTTAAAACCGGCATGTAGTCCCAGCCATACTTCCTGAATGGAAACGGCATCCAGTCCAGAACCTGCATTTTTCAACAGTTTCAGTACGTTAATATTATTGAGCGATTTGCAGGCATACTTTATCTTCACCTTAGTATCGCCAAAAGCATTTTTCAGGCGTTCGTACTGGGAAAGAATTTTTTCTGCGTGGTACACATACACGGGGGTACCAAACTGCTCAGCTACTTCCGTTAAGCTGACATCTCCTACATAATATTGTCCGTTTTTTAGTTCCATAATCCTGCGAAAATAAGCAAGTCTGCCTATTTATGTTTCATGTGGATTGCTTAATTCTTTTTTTGCAGGCTTTTAGGATGCCGTAAAGTGGTGTAAACACAAGGGAAAAGAGAAGGAATAAATAACCAGATAATTTGCCTGCCTTACCAGTCTTGTGTTGCCTCAGCAGTCATTTGTTGAGCAAGTTCTTTACCCAGATAGGCATCAATGGCTTGGTGCAACAGGTAAAGCACAGGTGTGAGCAACAACGCAACTGTAAACTTATACATGTAATTAACCACGCCAATGGCCAGTACCAAGGAGAGTGACCAATCGGCACCGATGTAAAAAGCAATGAACAGCACCACAAAACTATCAATGAACTGCGATACCAGTGTAGAGCCCGTTGCCCTTAACCACAATGCTTTTTCACCCGTTTTCATTTTCAGGTAGTGAAACACATACACGTCAACCAACTGTCCGAAAAGGAAGGCCACCAACGAACCGATGATAATCCATAAACCTTGTCCGAAAATTTGTGTGTACGCATTTTGCATGGACAAAGGGCCTTCTGTTGTTTCTTTTAATTTCCAGAAATCGGCAGGGGTAAGTTGGATGGCCATGTATACCATCAGAAAAGAGTAAGCAATAAGCGCTGCAGCAATGTAAGAAAATAAACGTACCCCGTGTTTTCCGAAGTATTCATTGATAATATCCGTCATTACAAAAACAACGGGCCACAGCAGTACTCCGGCAGTCATGTTAAAAGAGTATTCACCACCCCAAAGTTTCAGGTTAAAAGGGTCAAAGCCCAATGTTTGTTCCAGTGAAAAAATCTTTACTCCTATAAATTCAGCTATGATGGCATTGGCAATAAAAAATGCCCCCAGCACCAGAAATAACACGTTGCGTTTACTCTCTTTTATTTTCATCAGATGTCGAATATATCCTCTCTGGATGGTATGATGATATTCTTGTAGCCTTTGTCAAGCAATTTGAGCCGGAAGTATTGCTGCGTTTCTTCTTCTCCGTGTACCAGGAAAATCTGTTTTATTTTTTTCGGTTGCTGGCAGGAAAGAAAGGTGAGTATCTCTTCGTAATCGGCATGACCGCTGTAGTAATCCATTACTTCTACGTGCGCCTTTACCTCATGCTCTTCGCCAAAAATGCGCACTACTTTGTTGCCGTTTCGTAAGCGACCACCCAAACTTTCGGGCGTGCAATAGCCCACCATCAGGATGGTGTTTTTTTCGTCATTGATATTGTTTTTGATGTGGTGCTTAATGCGACC
>DATGWX010000238.1:0-4058 GCA_035299275.1 Bacteroidia bacterium | reverse complement strand
AGTAACAACATCCGTGGGTTATACAAAACAAAAGATGATATGTGGGTGATAACAGAAAAGTGTCTGTTGCGGATAAATTCATCTACCCGTCAATTGTATAGTTTAGCTGAGGGCTTATTACCTAAACAAATAAATGCTATTGAAATTGCCGGAGATACCCTTTGGATTGCAGCCAACAAGGGGCTAATCAAAATGCCCGTCAACATGGCCTGGGCCAATACCATACGTCCAACTGCACGCATTGTACAACTCACGGTAAATGAACAAAAGCAATCGGCAACTGATTCGATTACCTTCTCCTGGAACCAAAACAACCTGCTGATTTCTTTCGAAGGTATAGCCTTGAGAAGTCGTGGAAATTTCATGTACCAATACCGTTTAATTCCGAATGACACCGGCTTTACCCTTACCGAAAGCGGCAACACTACTGTAAGGTACAACAGCCTGGCCCCCGGAGATTATACCTTTGAGGTGGTTTGCATTAATGAAGATGGTGTGGCAAGTATGCCCGCCTCCCTGCATTTTACCATCAACCTGCCTTACTGGCAACAGTGGTGGTTTTACCTCTTGGTACTGGTAACCGTATGTGCTATTGTGTACTTCATTTTTCATTGGAGAATTGGCTTCTTGAAGCGGAGGGCAGAGATTCAAAACCAACTGATTCTTTCGCAGCTAACTGCGTTAAAGGCGCAAATGAATCCGCATTTTATGTACAACACACTCAACTCCATTCAGGATTTGATTGTGCAACACGATATCAAAAGTACCAATTATTACCTGAGCCAGTTCGGGTCGCTTATGCGCAAGGTACTTGATGCTTCGGGAAGTGAGCAGATATTACTTACTGAAGAGGTAGAGATTCTTACCCTCTACCTCAATCTGGAAAAATTACGCTTTGGAGAGCAATTCACTTTTGATATACGAGTAGATGAACAACTCGATTTGGGAATGATGCGCATTCCTTCAATCGTTATTCAGCCTTTTGTTGAAAATGCCATTAAACACGGATTGCTTCACAAAAACGGAGAAAAAAAACTGAGTATTCATTTTTCCATGAAAAACAACTCACTGGTGTGCTCGATATACGATAATGGTGTGGGACGAAAAAAAGCAGCAGAGATAAAAGCCAGAGCAAGAATATCACACCGTTCCTTTGCCACAGAAGCCACACAAAAAAGACTTGAATTGCTCAACAATACCCGGAAAAACAAAATTCACTTATACATCACTGATTTGGAAGACAATGGACAACCGGCAGGTACATGCGTGATTATCGAAATTCCGAGAGAAACAATTTATACTTAAATTGAACGCACGTTTTAGCTAAATGTATTTAGCTAAGATGTAATTAAAGAATACAATAAAAATGTTACTACCGTGAAAAAAAATACTAGAATAATACTTGGGGTATACGCCCTTTTTGAAGCAATAACATTGATGGTATTTGACGGTACGGGTGATGCCGGAGACAGTATTCAGCACTATATCCACTCCAAATTTGCTCTTACCTACCCTGAATTATTTCTGAACCATTGGGCTAAGCCGGTTTTTGTGATGCTCTCCTTCCCTTTTGCTCAATTCGGCATCCCTGGAATTAAATTATTCAATGCTCTGGTGTCATGGTTAGCTGTTTATTTCGCTTGCCGGGTGGCCACTCAAATGCAATTACAACGTACCTGGCTGGTGGCATTGATTTGCATTTTTACACCCATGTTTTATGTGCTTACATTTTCCGGACTTACTGAACCGTTGTTTGCATTATTTACCATGGTGTGTATCTATCTTTACGGTCAAAACAAACTTACTCTTGCCTCGTTAGTTGCTTCATTACTCCCCTTTGTGCGTCCTGAAGGTTATGTGATGGCATGTGTTTTTGCGCTTTACTTACTGCACAATAAACAATGGAAAATTATTCCGTATCTGCTGGCTGGTCATCTGTTGTTTACAGTAGCGGGTGGTATTTTACACCATGACTTTTTATGGCTCATTCATCAAACACCCTATACACCTTCAGGTCAAAAATATGGCAGTGGCAAACTAACACATTTTATGGAACAACTATACTTCGCAGTGGGGGTTCCCATTTTCATTCTGCTTTGGGTGGGTGTTGCGGCAATTGGTAGAAAAGCTTTGCTTCAGCAAGTATCTTCTCAAAACCTTGTGTTGGTATGGTTTGGGTTTATGGCATTTTTCGGAGCTCACACTATGTTCCGCTTTCTAGGGTTATTCAATTCCATGGGGCTTCCCCGTGTGCTGGTAGGTGTTGTGCCGCTCATTGCCATTATAGCTGTTCAGGGGTGGGAACAGCTGAGCCAATGGTTGCCGGCAGCAAGGCGTAGAATATTAGATACGGCCATTTTTATATACCTGGTTATATTTCCTTTTACCTCACACCCTGCAGCAATTCGCTGGCCTGAAGATATGCAACTCAATACAGAACAGCGAATGGCAAAACAGGTAGCAGCATGGCTGAGTGCGAATGGCAAAAACGACCAACGATTGGTTTTTGCTCATCCCTATCTGGGTGAAGTGACCCAAATCGACTATTTTAACAAATCACAACGACTGAAACTGAGAGAACACAACTTACCTCTTATGCAAAAAGGTGATATTGTGATATGGGACAGTTGGTATGCTGTAGTTGAGGGTAACATTACCCGCAAAAAACTGAATAGTGATACTTCACTGTACCCTTTACAGGTGTTTACAGAAACGGATAACAAACAAACCGTTACATACGTGGTATTTGAAAAGCATTAACTCCAGGTTTGTACTAAAATAACTCTGAACTATCAAAATAAAAGCTGAGAGTTGAATATTTCGGTAAGGAAATGTGCGGAATATATCAGCAAAAAAAGGTTCCTGGTAGTTACAAGTTGACTACCACATCACCTTCCCTACACGCATAAAAACAGGAAACTGCATAAGAACTTTACCGGTAATAAAGGGTTGGAGTTCCTCTGCAAGCGCATCAACAGGGTTTTCACCGTTGCGTGTTATGTAATGCTGCACAGCCGACCACGAGTTGAGGTAACCAATGAGTTGGGGTAAATCCCACACCACGTCAATATAAAATTCAGGAGCAGGTATTTCTTCAAACGGGAAATCAATGGTGGTGTATTTCTCATCTACCAATGTTCGTTCACTGTCCCAATAAGCATCAATCGTTTCAGTGTAAAATTGTTCTATCAAACGATCGGCCTCTTTGTTGATGCGAATAAGATGATAACCCCATAGAGCCAGTAATGCATTTGGCGCTGCCACCCGCCTCACCTCTTCATAAAATTTCTCGCGGTTAAACCAATGCACGGCCTGCGCCACCGTAATTAAATTCACTGTGCCCGATTTGATTTCCTGAATCTGTTCCGCACCTTGCAGGTAAACTAAGTTTTCTTTTTGAGTAGCATTGGCCAGTTGCGCACTACTGATATCAGTGGCTATCACCTGATGAAACTTTTGAGCCAGTACCGTTGCCACCTGCCCGTTGCCCGTGCCGGCATCCCAAGCCAATTCAAATGAAGGGCAATGAACGTAAAGAAACTCATACAAAGCAGCCGGATACGATGGGCGATACCGCACATATAAATCAGAGCGTTTGGAAAAATTATCCTTCATCCAGCCTGAATGTGTCGCGGGCATGTTGCTCCAATGAGTTGCACTCCATAAAACTAATGTCGGTAAGTGCTTCCAACTCGTGCCAGATGTTTTTAGGAAAGGTAATTCGGCAAGGGCCTTCTACCTCAATTTCTTTCCTTTCCTCAGTAAGTATATTCAGCAAACGAACCACTCCTTTACCGGTGAACAGGTA
Organism: Bacteroidia bacterium; assembly: GCA_035299275.1. Lineage (GTDB taxonomy): Bacteria > Bacteroidota > Bacteroidia > UKL13-3 > UKL13-3 > JAGPCK01. The sequence continues at coordinate 250 of DATGWX010000238.1, read as the reverse complement.
AAAAAGTTCTGGGTCCTTTAACGGTTCAATCCCTTTGTGATAATGACTGCCGTTAATGCTACCGGCTTTTCGTGTACCAAAAACAAATGTTCCGGTACGCGGGCTATCAAATGTATATGTGCCACCTTTTTCTGTTTGCGAAATAAATTGAAAAGGTTCTACCGTTATCATTCTTCAATCATGGCTTCGGGCGAAAGCGTAAGCGTTTCCACTACATCTTTTTCCACACGCAGGTTATCAATAATAAAGC
>DATGWX010000237.1:0-2942 GCA_035299275.1 Bacteroidia bacterium | reverse complement strand
TACATCGAGATAAGCCTCATCAAGTGAAAGGGGTTCTACCAAATCGGTATAGTCGAGAAATATCTCCCGAATTTGTTGTGATACTTCTTTGTAAACCGCAAAACGGGCAGGGGCAAAAATGAGGTAAGGACATTTTTTAGCCGCCATAGCAGATGACATGGCTGAACGTATTCCGTATCTTCGGGCTTCGTAACTTGCTGCGGCAATCACCCCACGGCTGTTGGGTGAACCTCCTACCACCAAAGGTTTACCGCGGTACTCCGGAAAATCACGTTGTTCTACTGAAGCGTAGAAAGCATCCATATCAACGTGAATGATTTTACGCATAGGGTGGTAACTTATTTAACAGAAGGTAATCCTTCTTTTTCCCAGGCTTTAAAACCGCCTTGCATGTTGTAAATATGTTTGAATCCCAGTTTAGACATTAATACAGTGGCTTCGCCAGATCGGCCGCCAACGGCACAATACACATAATAGGTTTTATTTTTGTCCAGCTTTTTTAGTTCGGCTTCAAAATCATCTCTGAATATATCCAAATGTGTCGCAGATTTGATGTGCCCTTTGGTCCATTCCTGCGGTGTGCGTACATCCAGATAAACTGCCTTGGCTTTTTTTGACTGCGAAAACATTTCTTTAGGCGTAAGATTAATTACCTGCTGTGCAATAATGGTGAGCGAACCAAGCAGAAATGCACTTAAAAATATTGAGCTAAAAAAATGTTTCATTCTGAGAGTATTTAGTTTCTTTGCTACAAATTTAGTTGATATGAAAAAAGGATTACTGTATTTATTTGTTTTTTCTTTTTTTGCTTCGGTATCGTCTGTGGCACAGGATACTCCTAAAGATACATCTTACTGGAAAAAAAACTTTGAGTTCGGTTTAGGCATAAGTCAGGCTGCATTTAGTGAAAACTGGAAAGCAGGGGGAGTAAACTCATTGGCCATAAACTCGCTACTAAGTGGTAAAATTGAATACAACAAAGGCAAAATATCCTTTATAAATGATTTACAACTGCAATACGGACGATTGTACAATCAAAATGAGCCTTCATATTTACCGGCTTACCGCAAAACACAAGACAGGATTTTTGCCGACTCAAAATTTGGTTATTCTATTGCTCCGAAGTGGAACTTATTTGTCTCCCTCAACTTTCAGGGGCAATTTGACGATGGTTATAAATACATTAAGGACGCTACAGGAACAAGAGATTCTGTAGTACTTACCTCGCGTTTTTTTGCTCCGGCATTTATTACGGAGTCAATGGGTATAGAGTTTAAACCGGTATCTTACTTCTGGATGAGAGCAGGTATAGGAACCTTACGTCAAACCATTGTAACAGACAAAAATCTGTACCTCACTGAGCCAGGTAATTATGGTGTAAAGCCTGGTGAGACTGTTCGAAACGAGCTGGCTTTTATGTACATCGCCAGTTTTGATAAAGACATTGCTAAAAACATGAATCTTAAAGCGCGCTACCAAATGTTTGCCGGTTATCAGGATTTAGAAGCCATTGATTCGCGTTTGGACCTTATTCTTACAGCTAAAGTGAATAAGTTTTTTAATGTTACCATAACAGGTGTGGCGTTGTACGATCAGGATCAGGATTACAAAACACAATACAGTCAGGGTATGACTTTGGGCTTTTTGTACAAATTTTAATGCATTGTTGATATTCTGTACTGCAGCCTGAAAATGCTTTAATTCATTTTTGGCTATGTTTGAAGCATGCCTGAAATAACACCGTTCAGAAAATGGTTCATTCTACTGGGGCCTTTATTGGCGTTGGTTGTGTGGCTTGTACCTCACCCCGAAGTTATTTCCGATAAAGGCTGGGTTACTATAGCCTGTATGGTGTGGATGCTCACGTGGTGGATTTCAGAAACAATCCCGGTTGCTGTAACAGCATTATTGCCTCTGATTCTTTTTCCTATTACCGGAATATTTACTGTACAGGAAGTGTGTTCCCCCTATGGCAGTTCACCCATATTTTTATTTATGGGCGGTTTTATCATAGCCATGGCCATGGAAAAATGGAACCTGCATAAACGTATTGCTTTGAACATGATCAGGCTTACCGGAACTGATGCACGCGGCATTATTTTGGGTTTTATGCTGGCTACAGCATTATTGAGCATGTGGATAAGCAACACCGCTACAGCTGTTATGATGATTGCCATTGTGCAACCAACCATACGTTTGTTGTTTGAAAAATCGGATGAAAACGAGGAAGAAAAAAATCGTTTTGCCTTGTGTCTTTTACTGGGTATCGGATATGCTGCCAGCATAGGCGGAATAGCCACAATTATCGGTACACCTCCCAATGTAGTCATGGTAGGCATAATGCAAAAAATGACTGGTATCGAAGTGAGTTTTTTTAAATGGATGCTGGCCTGTACGCCATTGATGTTATTATTATTAACTGCATGTTATTTATTGCTTACACGTTTGATGTTTCCCTTTAAAATGAAACGTTTTGCCCACTCAGAAGAGGCCATTAAACATGAAATGGAACAGATGGGTAAAATGAATCCGCAGGAATCTATGGTAGCGGCAGTATTTGGTTTTACTGCCTTGTTGTGGATTTTTAATCAGCCATTGCAACATATTCCCGGCTTACAATTTCTGGATGATACGTCTATTGCCATGATGGGTGGTTTACTTCTGTTTATTGTACCTGTTAAAGGCAAATGGCTTATGGAGTGGAATGATACAAAGAATCTCCAGTGGGGTATTCTTATCTTGTTTGGTGGCGGACTGGCATTGGCCAAAGCGCTTGAGCACACCGGTGTTATAGATTTACTTGCTTCTCTGGCCAATTCATTTAAAGGAATAAACGTGTATTTGCTGGTTATAATTCTTACAGCCATCAGCTTATTATTAACAGAAATTATGAGCAATGTAGCATTAGCTACCATCATGGTGCCTGTAGTTATTGGCATTGC
>DATGWX010000236.1:0-8415 GCA_035299275.1 Bacteroidia bacterium | reverse complement strand
GTATTTAGTAGCTTATGTGTATTTTTATGCATTGAAAACACATAAGCTATTTCTTGTTTTTGTATTTCTGTGTTGTGTTAAACAAGCCGCAGCGCAAAGTCCGTTTATGTGGCACCTTACAGATGCTGAGGGGTTGCCCAGCATGGAAGTATACAACATGTTGCAGGATAAAAAAGGATTCATGTGGCTGGGTACAGATAACGGAGTGTGCAGGTATGATGGAAAACGTTTTACTACCTTTTTTCATCCCAAACAAAGAGGTAAAGCATTCTCTTTTTTGAGGGAAGATATTAAAGGCCGCATTTGGTTTGTGAATTTCTCCGGTCAGATTTTTTACATAGAGAACGACAAGATGAATCTGTTCACGCTATTTGAGAAAGAATTTAAATCCAGTTTTCCCGTTATTCAGTTTGACTCGAAAGGACAGTTGTGGGTGGCTTCAATCGGCAATCCCCTCTATTGTTACAAAGAAACCCCATCCGGTTGGGTGAAAATTAAAGCGCTTGCATTAGGAACAAGTAATGGCAACATGTCTATTGATGATGATGACAACCTGTTGTTGGTAGATTTTACGAGAGGTTATACCTACATCTCACCGAAAGGAAAAATTGTTAATGCAGGTCCTAATCCTGAACATGTTGGTTTGATTAGGTTTATACCGCAACTCAATTCTTTTTGTTCGTTCAAACGCTCAGTGCCAAGAGTGTTTAATATCACACAAAATCAACCTCTCGACATAGTATCAAAAGCAGATGTGAACAACAAGGAGGATTTTATCAGTGATATCTTTATGCCCGATACCACGCAGCTTTGGATTACTACTTACAATGGAGTAAACATATACAAAAAACAAAACAATAAGTATATAGAACAGATTTCCCTTTTACCTGATCATGCTGTGTCGGGGGTGCTTAAAGACAGGGAGGGAAACTATTGGATCAGCACCCTAAAAAGCGGCATCTATATTTTACCCTCATTGCAGTTGTGGGCGGCTACCAAAGAAAATTCTTCCATGTCCGACAGCCGTGTATTTCGCATGGCTGTAAATAACAAGCAGGAACTTTTTTTAGCTCACGGAAACGGAAGTATTTCCGTATTTAATACCCGCACCAAGCGATTCGTAAAACAAATAGTTTTTCCGCTCAAAAAAGACATAGAAGATATTCGGTTTAACCCACGCAACAATGAGTTGTATGTGAGTTGTGTAAAAACATTCGTTTACGATATCTCATCAGGTAAAGTGGTGGATCCGGGTCTTAGCCATTCGTCAGTAAAACGCTATGATTTTGATGAGGCAGGCAATGTGCTTATTGCTACTTCTTTTGGTACGTATTTGCTGGACTATCAAAACAGTTTGAAAAAAAGCCCCTGGTATGTGAAGTATTCCCAAGGTATTACCCGCGAGGGTAATCAAAAAATGATTCAGTTTACCACACAGCGTTCAAGCTCCGGCCTTATCAACAAAAGAGACACTACCATATGGGCGGGTACAACCAATGGCTTACTGTATTATTGCAACAATATCGCTCATGAATTGCTATGGAAAGGCACCGATAAAATTTTTGCAACTGATATTGAACAATCAGAAGACGGTACTATATGGGTTAGTACGGTGCAGCAAGGGTTATTTGCTATTCGTAAAAAAAAGGTGGTGTTGCATCTCACCAAAAAGAATGGTCTTCGATCTGATTTTATCCGCGCACTGTCTGTATCGGGTAATCAGTTGTGGTTTGCCACAGAGCGAGGTGTACAGAGCTACAATAAACGCAATGGAAAGATAACCTCGTTTACTACCGATGACGGACTTATTACCAATGATGTACTGGACATATTGCAACATAACGGGGTGGTTTATCTGGCCACGTCAAAAGGGTTTCAATGGTTTGATACCGATAAGGTAGAACCGAATAAAGTTCGCCCGCTTATTTACATCATCGGATTTGCTGTTCAGGACAAAGACACGCAACTCCGAAATAATTTCGTGCTGCCTTTTCTTCAGAACAATATTACTTTTCGGTTCAATGGTTTTTCATTCAAAAGCGGCAAAGCGTTGCGTTACAGCTATCGCCTGCTGGGGCTGGATACCAACTGGTTCAATGCAAGCTCTGAAGTTACCTTTGCCCGCTACCCGTCTTTGCCCGCAGGCGATTATACCTTTGAGGTGAAAGCCATAAATGCCGATGGTTATGAAAGTGAAAAACCCGGTTCGGTATCCTTTGCAATAGAAAAACCGTATTGGCAAACCTGGTGGTTTTATTTACTCGCCATCTTTTTTACCACAGGTGTAGTGAGTGGTATATTTTTGATTCGGATACGCAGCATTCGTAAACGGAATGAAGATGAACGTATCAAAGCTGATCTGGCACTGGAAAAGAGTAAAGTGGAGCATGACCTGCGAAGTTCTCAGTTGGTTTCGTTAAAAGCGCAGATGAACCCCCACTTTGTGTTTAATGCACTCAACTCTATCCAGGAGTACATTATGCTCAACGAAAAAACACTGGCCAATACCTACCTGGGTAAATTTGCTGATTTGATGCGAATGACCCTTGACATGTCAAGCCGCCAAGAGGTAAGTTTAGAAGAAGAAATTAAGTTACTTCATTTATACCTCGAACTGGAAGCATTAAGGTTTGAAGAAAAGTTTTCCTACACCATCAGCATTGAAAAAAATGTGCAGCAATCATCTATTTATTTACCCCCTATGCTTATTCAGCCATACATTGAAAATGCCATTAAACACGGACTGTTACACATCAAAAAGAATCGGATACTTCAGGTGAAATTTACCATGAAATCAGAAGGGTTGCTTATGGCTACCATCGAAGACAATGGTATAGGAAGAAAACGCTCATTCGAAATGAAAAAATTCAGGCAGCCCATGCACAAATCGTTTGCTACTGGGGCCACTCAAAAACGACTGGAACTGCTGAATTATAACCGCCCGAACGAGATTGTGGTGAAATACACCGACCTGGCAGATGAAAACGGTTTTGCATCAGGCACACGGGTGGAGTTAAGTATTCCCGTGCATGTAGAATAGCTGTGCTGCTTCATGAGCATCAAATCTCACTACATGAAACAGGTGAATTATTTCGTGATATAGAGTAGTTTTGTAGGAATGCTGAACTGCGTAATAATAGATGATGAAGGAAAAGCCCGTAGAATTCTGGAGGCTATATTAAAGGAACACTGTCCCGAGTTGCAGGTAGTTGCAACGGCTGAAGATGTACCCTCAGGGGTAAAGATAATTCAGAAACACAATCCAGATATTATTTTTCTCGACATTGAAATGCCGGGCTATACAGGATTTCAACTGCTTGAATTTTTCGAGAACCCCGGTTTTGAAGTTATTTTTACAACGGCATACAGCGAATACGCTTTACAAGCCTTTCAGGTTTCGGCTGTTGACTATTTGCTGAAACCCATACAGATTAATCAACTGAAAATTGCTGTTGAAAAGGCTATACGCATGCACGGCAACTCGCAGGTAATTGAACGGCTTACCGCGCTTAAAGAAAACCTCGAAGAAAAAACGCTGCAAAAAATTGCTTTACCTGTTTCAGAGGGCTTGCGTTTTGTACCGCTCAAAGACATACTCTACCTTAAAGCAGATGGTTCGTATACCAACATTTTTCTGACAGACGGTAACCGTATTCTGATCAGTAAAAAGATTAAAGAATTTGAAAACATACTTTCACCCCGTAATAATTTCTACCGCACCCACCGTTCCTACATTGTGAACCTGGCACGTATTAAAAATTACATCCGGCAAGATGGTGGATACATTGTAATGGAAAACGGAGAAGAGGTTGATCTCTCCCGCGAGCGTAAAGAGGAGTTTCAACAACTCATTGAGCACAATAAAATTTGATTTTCTTCAAACGAGAAAATCGCTAAAGATATTTGCTATTACTTCTGATTTTTTCCTTCTGCCTTTAACCAAAGGTTTAATTACAAGCGGGTTTGTTGAGTTTTATTTTTGAAATGTGGTGCAATCTTTTAGATTTGTGTAACCAAACCAAACCACAACATGAAACCAACAATCATTCTTTTTTTACTAATTTCCTTCTGCTTTACCGTTTCTGCACAGCAAAATAAAACAGATGATAATCGTTATACCTGGGATGGTAAGCGAACTGTACCCTTTTCAGGATACGTTATTTTAAAATCGGGCAAACAAATGGACGGCATGCTGTCCCTAACAGGAAATCCCAGTGAAATTAAATTGATTATTCTCACAGTTAACGGAAAAGATATAGAATTTAAGCCGGCCAGTCTTACAGCTTTTGGAATAAATGCTGAACCTCTGGTAAACGAAACGCCTGAAGACTTATATGAATGGAAAAGCGCAGGTGAGGTAATGGGAAAAAAAATTGAGACAACCCGCACCAGGCCGGGTTATGTTGTATTGGCAACGGGAGAGCGAATTGAGGGGGAGTTACAACTCAGAAAAACAGATGGTGTTTTTGATTTAATCAAAATAAAATCAGATAAAGGCAAAGGTAAATATGAGCTTTCAGAGGTTAATAGGTATGGAATAACCCTTACTATTAACGAATTTACAGATGGAGGTAAAAAAATCAGAAAAGACTGGGCATTGAATTTTCATGCAGGGTTTGTGTTGAATGAAAGCGGTGAAAAGAAAGAAGGTTTTATTGCGTTTAAAAATGCTGCAGTACCCAATTCATTTAAGCCGTTGGAGAATGTTGTTTATACCGGAATATATTTTACTGAGAAGCAAGAGGGAATGGTGAGCAATCTCTCAACATCAGACATCGTTGAGGTTCAAAAGAAATCGGGGGATTCTACCCTGAAATATGAAGCTATGGGGGATGGTGCTTTTATGTTTCAAGTCAATAAATCAACTGCTAATGCTAAAGTGGCAGGAAGGATGTTTCAAAAAGGAAGTATTCATATAGCGGGTGGCACCACAGAGCAAGGCGAAGTAGCACAAATAGCTATTAGGGGCAGCCAGTTCATTGAAAATATCAGATTCCGATATCCTAACGGAGCTGTGCGTATTTTATCTACTGAAGAAGTGGAGCGGTTTACACAGATTATTCAAGAGAAAGAGTACACTTTCATTAAAGAAAAGAACTATTTCATACAACTGGAATTTGAAGGGAAAGTGTTTTTACTTTATCGTAACCCATTTCCCACTTCCGTTAATAAAGCAATGACTAATCTGGCCAAAGCATCAGTAGAAGTTGGAGGGTCCATTGCTGCTTCTGAAATGGCCAAGAGCGGGGACCGTAAAGCCGGATGGGGGGAAAGTAATATTGATAGCATAATCAACAACATGGACAGAGATGAATTAGTGGCTGCACAAAATGATATACTAAGCAGATATGAAGGCTCTGAAGAAAAATTGCAAAACTCCGGAAATGATGCTTTAGTAAGATATTACAATGCTGTAAAAATTAAACTGGCATCAAAAGACATTTCAGCAAATGTTAAGGTAATGAACAAGGAGTGGATTATATTGAATAAAAAGACCAATGAAACGTCAATAATTATTAAAGAAAAGTATAAAACCTCAGTGGAACCCATGTTGATGAGTTGTGAGGAATACCTGATAATGGACAAAAAGATTCAGCAGAGCTACAAAGAATTCGATAACATTATTAAGGTGATGGAGATGTTGGATAAATGTTATCAATAAGATTCTCCAAAGTTTCTGTTTTTGACATTACAGCTTTGGTTGGTGTTTCTAAAACTTACCCCTCAAATCAACTTATAATACGTTTTTAACCACCTGTCAGGCACCTCATCGTTGCAGGCTGTTTCGTAATCTTTGTAGGAGCAGGGAACTAAGTAGCTTCCTTTTTTGGCAGATTTTTCTACCGGATAAGGCACCTCCATCCACCAGCGGTCACTCTTCAGGCTTTTGAAAAACACTACTTCGTGGCTGCTGTTGTTAAACGTAATGCGGTAGGTTTGAAAATCATTGCTTTCTGCAGCTGGGTAATCGTATTTGCGGCTGTGCACTCCGTCAACAAAATACCATAGCATTTGTGCTACAAGTTTTGCAGTTTGCTGTTGCCGGTCAAGGTGAGGAATTAAACCGTACAGGCCAAAAGAACTTAACTCATTGCTTATACCTGCATAGCGGGCCAGCTGGCAGGCTTCGTCTCCGCCAATACCATTGGGAGAAGCGTTTTCCTGAGCAGGAGCATCGGGTAAACGAATGGCTGAGAGGTTGAAAATACCTATGTCGGCATCACGAAACAGGGGTTCAGCCTCTTCACTGTTTTTACGCAGGTTACCCAGTCGCATGGCATCAAAGTTCATGCGGTTAAAGGTGGCCACACTTTCCTCTTCGCAAAAGTACGACTGGTAACCTAAGTGGCAAATGTTAAACAAGTAGTTGGGCTCGTGCAAAATGATATTGCCTAAATATGGAACAGCCTCTTCGTTGTGTTCCGGTGCGCTCAGTTCAATGCGTGAATCAACACTTACCAAACGCAGGGTGCGGGTATGTTTTTCATAAGCCCGGTATTGAGCGTAGGCCAGATCAACTGAACCACCTAGCACTATAAGTACCTTCTTTTTTTCCAATGCTTCTTTGGTAAGTTCACACAAGGCATAATGCGTATCGTTAATGCTTTCCCCGGCCTCAATGTTTCCCAAATCGGCTACGCTCAGGTGTTCCTGATGGTTAATGAGTCGGTACAGTTCAGCGCGAATAGCATCAGGGCCTTGGGAAGCACCGTTCATGTAGTCGGTGCCGCGATCATCTTTCACCCCTACCAGCCATATTTTGCAGCTGTCGGTATCAGGAAAATTTTCACCATGTATCTGTGCGCCCCTAAACCAGCTGCGGGGTGAAGTGGTGTCGAGTTGGCTTAAAAGAGTTGACGGAACGGGTTTTAAAAATTCAGCACTGTTCATGGAAAAGTAGTTTACGGTATTTACAGGCAAATAAGCCTATTTTTGCGCGGTTTCAGAGTATAAGAAATCAACTAATCAACAATGATTCTAGTAACGGGAGGAACAGGTTTTTTGGGTGCACATGTGGTGTGCGAACTGCTGGAGAACAACCGGCAGGTAAGGGCCATAAAGCGCGCCACATCTACGTTACAGGAATTCAATTATATTTTTAATATCCGCTTTGCCCGACTTACGGAACAGGAAAAAGCACAAAAACTCGCTCTGCTAAATTGGACACCTGCTGATTTGCTCGATGTTCCTTCACTCGAAGAAGCAATGCAGGGAATTGAACAGGTATATCACGTAGCTGCTATGGTTTCTTTTGTGGCCAAACACGCAGAAGAGATGCAGCGGGTTAATGTACAGGGCACTACTAATGTTGTTAATGTGGCGCTTTATGCCGGGGTGAAAAAGTTGTGTTATTGCAGTTCCATTGCTGCTTTAGGAAGAGCCGAAAGTGGACTGACCATCGATGAAAAAACTACCTGGACCGATTCAGTACTCAATACCAATTATGCCATAAGCAAGTACCGTGCGGAGTTGGAGGTGTGGCGTGCCGGAGAGGAGGGGCTCAATATAGTGATGGTGAACCCGGGAGTAATTATAGGCGAAGGAGATTGGAGCAAAGGCTCTTGTAAGATGATGGCAACAGCAGCCAAAGGGGTTCCCGTATACACGGAAGGTATAAACGGTTATGTAGATGTACGTGATGTTTCCAAAGCGATGTTTTTACTGACCGAAAGCGACATCAGTTATGAACGTTTTGTGTTGGTATCGGCCAACATTTCATTCAAGGAATTTTTCTCTATTACTGCCAAAGCAACGGGTAAAAAAGAGCCAAAAATAAATGCACCGAAATGGTTGGTCAACATAGCTGTAGTGGCTGATGCTCTGCGTGCACTTGTTTCAGCAACCTCGCCTCTGCTTACACGTGAAACAGCCCGGGCTATGTACAACCGTTTTTTTTACAAAAGCGACAAGTTTACCCACGCATTCAACTTCCGGTTCACTCCCATAGAGGAAACCATTATTCGCAGCACCAAGGCATGTCTGCAGGATAAAATTTGAACGTAGCTTATTACAAAACAAGCTTAATGCTGTATATTTGATTATCTATTCAGCAGGTATGCGCAGTCGTTTTATTGAGCAATTATTTTTTATTTTAACCGCAATTGTTATGCTGAGTATCTCTTGTAAAAAAGATACGCAGGATATACAAACAACACCTCAGCCCCCTTCAGGTAAAGTAATGGTCAGCATAGGTGGATATGCAGGTACAACCCCGCTGGTGTATGGAGATGTTTACACAAACGCAGCCGGTGAAAACTTTAAAGCGAGTTTGTTTCGGTATTACCTTACTAACCTGGTACTGGAAGGCGAAGGCAATACACCCGACTATGTTCAACCGGAAAGCTATTACCTGATAGACCACTCCGGAACCAACGCTCTTTATACTTTTTTATTGAACAATGTTCCTGTGGGAAC
>DATGWX010000235.1:0-2688 GCA_035299275.1 Bacteroidia bacterium | reverse complement strand
TGAGCAGGATTGAGGAAACCCGAAGCAAACACCACCAGGGCGCTGTCTTGCAATCCCAATGTGCTCAGGGGTGCCTGGTAAGAAATTAATCTGGCAGAGCTACCGGCTGCTTTTACATCAACGATAAGGTCAGTTGTTTTAACGTTGAGGTAAGAAGTAATAGCTCCGTATGCCGCATTACCTACAAGTGGAGTTTGTACTCCGCGAGCATAAATGTCTACTGCCGGGGCATCGGTAGAACCGTGGTATATGGCAATACTTGTGGTGTCTCCTGCTGTGATGTAACGCTCACGGGCAGGGGCCAGCACGTTCAAACCAAACGGTTGCTGCGGGTTGAAACCTGTTGCAACATGTCCCTGTGCAAAAAGAATGTAAGTTTCATTAGGTGTAAGGTTGTAACCGAAACCAAGCAATGTGTCGTTTATCATTGTACTGTTTTTACCGGCAAAGGCAAGTCTGATGTTCCTTCCGGCAGGTGCATCAATAAAACCTGTAGACTGTCTGAACGCCAGATTATCTTTTATTTTCACATTGGAATTCCCGTCTACCAGCCAAACATCCACTGTATCTACAGCGGCATCAGGAGAGTTATGAACTGCCATAACACGGGCGGTTTGTGCACTTGTAGCAAGCGGAACAAATGTTGCCGCAGCCATCACCATACGTACGAAATTTCTTTTCATAATTGTTTTATTTTTAAAGTTTAACATGAAGGCAAAGACAGGGGATTAACATTTTTGTTTGTCATAAAACTGTCACTTTGTTTTTAATGTTTTCCGCCTTCTGTTTATCAGATAAATAGCAGTTTACGGTTACCTGTATACGAAATTTATTTTCCAAAAGAATACAGTGATTTCTTATATGTGCAAACGGTTGAAAACAAAGTGCATAAAATGCCCTTAAAACAAGTCAACTTCCATGAAATACCTTAATATTGCAAAACTTTTTGAACCAATTAGGTATTACCTTTAAAAACAAAACATACATGAGTATCAGCGTGCACAATCCCGATCGTTTTGAACGCAGGCACATCGGTCCTGACCAACGTCAAACAGATGAAATGTTAAAAGCCATTGGAGTACCCTCCATTGACCAACTTATCGATGAAACCATCCCGGCCCACATTCGTCTCAAGAAGCGAATGGAGATAGGGGAGGCACTTACTGAGCAGGAAGTTCTCAGCGAACTTAAATCCATAGCGGCTAAAAATCAGGTGTTCAAATCCTACATCGGCAGCGGATACTATGATACGTTTACTCCAGGTGTTATTCTGCGTAATATTATGGAAAACCCGGGTTGGTATACACAGTACACTCCTTACCAGGCTGAGATTGCACAAGGCCGTTTGGAGGCTTTACTCAACTACCAAACCATGGTGATTGACCTTACCGGAATGGAGATTGCCAACGCGTCTTTGTTGGATGAAGGTACTGCTGCTGCTGAAGCCATGCACATGTTTCATGCTATGCATGCAGAGCCCGACAGACATAAATTGTTTGTTTCGAAAGAGTGTTTTACTCAAACCATTGACATACTCAAAACACGTTCAGAACCATTAAATATTGAATTGGTTATTGGCGACCACAACACCGTTGAATTAACCAATGATTTCTTTGGGGCAATAGTGCAGTATCCTGCTGCTGACGGTGCCATATACAACTACGCTGATTTCACCAAGCGTGCAAAAGAAAAAGGTATCTATGTGTGTGTAGCTGCAGATTTACTGAGTTTAACCTTGTTAACTCCTCCGGCAGAGTGGGGTGCAGATTGCGTGGTGGGTTCATCACAACGTTTTGGTGTTCCTATGGGATACGGTGGTCCTCATGCAGCTTTCTTTGCTACCAAAGATGATTACAAACGTCAGATGCCCGGCCGTATTATTGGTGTATCAATTGATGCACAAGGCAACCGTGCGTTACGCATGGCTTTGCAAACACGTGAGCAACACATTCGCAGAGAAAAGGCTACGTCTAACATTTGTACTGCACAAGTATTGCTTTCCATTATGGCCAGCATGTACGGTGTTTACCACGGACCTCACGGACTGAAAAAGATTGCAGAAAAAACACACGGTTTAGCTAAAACGCTTACACGTGGTTTGGATAAAGTAGGTGTGAAACAATTAAACAAAGATTATTTCGATACACTGAAATTGCAATTGAAAGATGCTGCTGCAACAACTGTTTTAAAGAAAGAAGCTTTGGCTTCCAAAATTAATTTGCGTTACATTGATGATACACATGTTGGTGTTTCCATTGATGAAACCACTTCACTTAAAGATATCAATAACCTGCTGAATATTTTTGCTAAAGCAACCGGTAGTTCAGCTCCTGCAGCAGATGCAACTAATCTCACTATTGAGTGGCCTGCTGAGTTGCAACGCAAGAGCAGTTACATGACGCATCCTGTTTTTAACAGTTACCATAGTGAGCATGAAATGTTGCGTTACATCAAAGCGTTGGAAGCAAAAGATCTTTCACTTTGTCAATCGATGATTTCATTAGGCTCATGTACCATGAAACTGAATGCAACTGCAGAAATGATTCCTGTTACCTGGCCTGAATTTGGCGGATTGCACCCTTTTGCTCCGGTAGATCAGGCAGCGGGTTATACTCAAATTTTTGATGAGCTTTCTTTCCAGTTAAAAGAAGTTACCGGTTTTGCCGGCATGTCATTGCAACCTAATGC
>DATGWX010000234.1:0-4670 GCA_035299275.1 Bacteroidia bacterium | reverse complement strand
ACAAACGCCTCATCAGCGAAAAAACCACACAGGGGTATCAACAGGATTTCCGCAACATAGGGATGGCTTTTCATGATAACTTAGGATTTAAAGACTGGTGTAATCTGTACCGCAAGCTGGTATTCTGGGAACTGGAACTGGGGCAAACCAACGAAAACGCCATGGCTGATGTGTTTAACATGCAGAAGGAGGAAGCCAACCATAATTTTAGTAAATACATTGCCGAAAATTATGTGCAGTTTTTGCAGAAAAAAATCGAAGACCGCCCGGTACTTTCTCATGAATTGTTTTCGCAAAAAGTATATCCCTTACTCAAGCAGGATAAGCCCGTATTTTTTGTGCTGATGGATAACCTGCGGTACGACCAGTGGAAAATGATACAACCCGTACTCAATGAGTTCTTCAGGGTAGAGGAAGATGAATTGTATATGAGTATTTTGCCTACCACCACGCAGTATTGCCGCAATGCCATATTCTCAGGCTTACTGCCGGCTGAAATTGAAAAACGCATGCCCAACTACTGGAGCAATGATGAAGACGAGGGTGGCAAAAACCTGCACGAAGAAGATTTTTTAAAAGACCAGCTTTCGCGCAATAAACTGGATGTAAAACTTTCCTACACCAAAGTAACCAACCTTGACGGAGCCAAACAACTGGCCGATAACATCAATAACCTGTTTAAGAATAAACTGAATGTAATCGTTTACAATTTTGTGGATTCACTTTCTCATGCACGCACCGATATGCACGTGATACGCGAGCTGGCCGAAGATGAAAAAGCCTACCGTTCGGTTACACTGGCCTGGTTCCAGAATTCTCCGTTGTTTGAAGCATTGAAAAAAATTGCGCAGATTGATGCCACAGTGATCATTACAACCGATCACGGGTCTATTCGCGTGCATGAACCGGTAAAAATTGTGGGCGACCGCAACACCAATACTAACCTGCGGTACAAGCAGGGCAAAAATTTAAACTACGATAAAAAAGAAGTGTTTGAGGCCAAGGATCCGGCTCAGTTTGGTTTACCCAGACAGCACGTAAGTTCCGGATTTGTGTTTGCCCGAAACAACGATTTTTTTGCTTACCCCAACAACTACAATTATTACGTGAACTACTATAAGAACACGTTCCAGCACGGTGGTATTTCAATGGAAGAAATGCTGATACCTTTTGCGGTATTGAGTACGAAAGGGTAGTGGTGCGTGCTCGTTCGTGGTGACACGAACCAGAGCGAGGGCACTGTAGCCCGTTATTTTTTAATCAGTTTAGTAGTGTATGATTTGCCGGTCTCCACTTGTTCTGCTTTAAGAATATACATGCCGGGTAACAAATCAAATGAAGGCGTTCCTTTACTTGTTTTAGACCTGGCCACTACTTGCCCCAAAGAGTTGTAAATGGTTAAGTCTAAAACTCCGTCAATTCCGTTAATACTAAAATTAGATTCAAAAGGATTGGGATAAACTCCGATAGTACGGCTGATATTTTGTTCAGCACTTAAAAGTGTTGAACAATTTGATGGAACGGAATCTGTTGTGTAAAAACTATTGCAGCTATTGCAAAAAATACTTTTAAAAAAGCAACTTGCCCGTTGTGCTCTGAAAACACTGCCGGCATTTCTATAGATGCCATGTTCTCCGAGTGTATCTACAGTTAATTCACTGCAAACATTTCTCGCGGTCAAATCATCATGCAAAGCCCTTGAACCATTGAGCGTATAATGCACAAAGGAATTATCGGAATCAATTGGTACCAGTGTATCCAGTTCACCGTGAAAGGCAATGGTAGGAATCATTTCATCTACATCTACTTCACTTTCCACAGCACCACCCCAGTTATTGAAAATGCCTTTAATGGAATAAGTTCTGGTCAGATTATTTCCGGAGGTATAGAGGTTTCCTAACTCAACACTAGTGGCTGTGGAATTATACAACAACGAAACGCTGTCAAGTTCAAACTGGTCTGCATACACCACCCCCAAAGCAGCTAATGCACCGGCACTTTGTCCTCCTACAAAAAGCCAATTGGTATCAATTCTTACCGCATTGGCATTATTTACAATATACCTTAAAGCGGCATGACCATCCTGAATGGCTCTGTAGCGGGCTTTGTATTGACCGTATTCAGAGAAGTCATGTCCCAGCCTGTATTTTATGGAGGCACAAACAAAACCTCTTCTGGCCAGATGGAAACATATATCTCTGATATCACCGGATTGTTTGTCTCCTGACGAAAAACCTCCGCCATGCATCATCAGTATAAATGGCCGTTTAGGTGAATTATCAATAGTAAGGTTGGGGTAGTAAAGGTCAAACAACAGGGTATCCTGGTTGCCTGTATAATTTAAAGCAGTACCATACTGAATATTGGTTGCGATAGTAATTTGAGTGGAGTCGAAAAAAGCTTTTTCGGTGTACCTGGAATTATTGGTGCAATACTGTGCACTTACTTTTCCTACGAAAAGAAGCAGAATAGCAGTTAGGTTTAAAAATTTATTTTTCATGCTGTGAATTTATTCTTGACCATAATATTCCGCCTTGGATAAGCGGTGTTTTGGTAAAAATAAGTTCTCAGCCCCACAAATACAAACGTGTACTTATAGCGTAGTGGGGTAACATGAAAGGAGCCGTCTGAATTGTTAAACTCCCGGCTTCTTTAACATAACAGGAGTTGAATTTCCCGCTCAACGCTTGTTAGCGTTTTGTTAATGCTTCTTGTTTTTCTTTTTCTTGGAATGCCCGGGGTTATTTGTGGCCGGATGGTGCGGGTTGTGACGGTTTTTGTACCAGCCCTTGTGCTTGCCGTTATCGTGGTGGGTGGTGACTAAGCAGGATGTTTGGTTAAATAGAACACCCATGCCAATAAGAAAAACCAATAAAGAGATAGATTTTTTAATAGAAAAGGAAAATGGTAAGTTAGACTTCATGGGGCAAAGGTGAGGCTAAACCCGCTCCCAGGTATTACATAAGTCTTTGGAAAAGTTATATAAATGCAGTGAATTAACGGGCTACAATTATTTTCTCTGTAAAGGTTTCGAGAGGTGTAATAATTTTGAGAACATAAATGCCATTTTCCAGTTGAGTTATTGCATCAACTTTAGCGGATGTAACGTTAGTGTACATTTGTTCAGTAACCACTTTACCGTTCAGGGAAATCAGTTGAACTTGTACCTGTGCACTTTGTTCTCCGAAACTAATGACCAACTCATCCCTGACCGGATTTGGGAAAATGGTGTATCCCTGATTTCTTTTTACCGGTAACCATTCATAATACACATAATCACCATTAAAGTCAGTTTGTTTAAGTCGGTAATAAGAGGTACCTGTAAGCGGATGGGTGTCGTAAAAAGTGTAGTGTGTAGCAGATAAAGTCGTTCCCTTTCCTTTCACCTGTGTCAATGTTTCAATGTTTACCAAATCAACCGATCGCTCAATGGTGAAATAATCGTTGTTTATTTCACCGGCAGTTCCCCAATTCAAAGCTATTTTAGTGTTTTGTTCAGTTGCTGTAAAATAAACTAATTCTGCAGGCAAAGGAGTGCTGCAATTAAAAGATGTTTGGTTGGTGGTATTGCCAATACCCAATTGTCCGGTTGTATTAAAACCCACGCCACAAAATTGTAAGCGGTCGGCATAAATGTAAAAGCTATGTATATTTCCTGCACACACGGCCACTTTAGCGGCTGCTGCCGCAACTTGCACCGGTGAGGTTTGAGTTGTGGTGTTGCCGTTTCCTAATTGCGCTTGCGAGTTATTACCCCAGGCCCACATAGTTCCATCCGATTGCAAACCAACATTAAAAAATGCGGACGCATGTAAGGTGCTCCAGTTGGAACTACTTCCTGCCTGAGCCGGACTGGTTTTGGAATTAGTTGTTCCATCGCCCAATTCACCATTGTTATTGGAGCCCCAACTCCAGAGCGTGCCGTCACATTTTAGTGCAAGAGAATGAAATCTTCCTGCAGCAACTTTTGACCAGTTGGTTGCACTGCCTACCTGTGCGGGAGCGTTGCTGGAGGTAAATGTACCATCACCCAGTTGCCCGCTGTTGTTACTGCCCCAACTCCACAACGTTCCGTCACTTCGTAAGGCAAGAGTATGTTCATGGTTAGCGGATACAGCAATCCAGTTAGTAGCAGATCCTATTTGGGTAGGAGTGTTCCGGTCACTATTGGTTCCATCGCCCAGTTCTCCGTTGGTGTTGTAGCCCCAGGCCCATAAAGTACCGTCACTTTTTATAGCCATGCTGTGGCGTGAGGCTGCACTTATAGCTATCCACTTATTGTCAGTTCCTACCTGAACAGGCGCAGAACGGCTTGTTGAACTACCATCGCCCAGTTCTCCAAAGCCATTTTGGCCCCAGGCCCACAATGTGCCATCTGCACGAAGGGCAAGGCTGTGGAATGATCCTGTTGATATAGCCACCCAGGTGTTGCCACTGCCAATTCTCACCGGACTTAACCTGTCGATAGAAGTTCCGTCACCCAGGTTGCTGAAATTGTTACTACCCCAGGCCCACAGTGAGCCATCACTTTTAATACCGAAGCTGTGGTTACTGCCCGCAGTTAACTGAACCCAAACAGAAACAGTACTTACTTGAACAGGGGTACTTTTTTGAACACTGCTTCCATCTCCCAACTCAAAACTGCTGTTACTTCCCCAGCTAAATAAAGC
>DATGWX010000233.1:0-4737 GCA_035299275.1 Bacteroidia bacterium | reverse complement strand
CAACGCCAAATACGATAGGAGTGACGATGTGCTGGAGGAAATGGGTATTACAGTAACCAATAATAATCAAAACAATAACGACAAGAAGTAATTACATTTGCAACAATAAAAAGATTAAAATGAAAACAACAAAAACTCTCTTTGCAGCGGCTATCCTTGCTGTAACAACACTATGGGTGACCGAGGTAAAGGCACAAAAAATTGCTCATATTAATACTCGCGAGCTTCTTATCATGATGCCTGAGTATAAAGAGGCAAATAAACAGATGGAAACATACAGCAAACAATTGGAAGAGCAACTTTCCTCTATGAATGCAGAGCTGGAGAAGAAGTACGGTGAATACAGTAAATCAGCTAACCAAATGCCCGATGCTGTGAAAGAGTTAAAAGAAAAAGAAATACAACAACTACAGGAAAGAATTGAGATGTTCAAGCAGAATGCTAGCGAATCGGTTCAAAAGAAAGAACAACAATTACTTGAGCCGATTGTAAAAAAAGCGAAAGAATCTATTCAGTCAGTGGCTAAAGAAAATGGCTACACTTATGTATTTGACACGAGCACAGGTGCTTTAGTTATGTTTCCTGAAGGGGATAATTTAATGGGTCTTGTAAAGAAGAAGCTTAATATCGTTGAGGTTGCCACACCTCCTACCACAACCCCGAAACCGGCACAAAAATAATAGGGCATATAAACTTTGAAAAAGCGGAGGTGTACATTACATCTCCGCTTTTTTGTTTATTAATTGTCTTCAAAGCCGCTTCCCAAAACACTTTTATCCCATTCTTGGGTGTCTGAATAGGATGGATACTGCAATACGATAGAGCATATAACTTGTTCTAATGGTATCTACTTTTACATTAAGGATATAAGTTTCGCTTAAACTGTATCATTGAATTATTTAATTGTCACATCAATAAGCAAAAAGAAAGGCCGCGACAGTTAACTGTCGCGGCCTTTCTTTTTATGGAACTATGGTAGTATACTACTTAGTTACCACTATAAGTTTACCAGTAGCCACTTCATTGGCTGTTTCTACTCTTACAAAGTAGTTGCCCAGAGCTAATCCGCTTACATCAAGAGTTACTTTATTCAATCCTTTAGTAAAACGTTTGGTGCTTTCGCTCAGCACGGTTTTGCCTTTAATGTCCAGCACTTTTACAGTACCGTTTGATGCACTCGTCAAGGTGAACTCCACATTAGTAAACGCACTGGCAGGGTTAGGATAAATGTTGGCTGTTTGCTTAACAGTATTGTTCGATTCATTCTTACGGATACCGGTTGTTAATGATTTGCTCTTGAATATACCGCGGCCGTGAGTAGCAGCATACAAAACAGGTCCTTCCCAAGGTTTCCACTCATATTGGCGAAGCATATAAACCGGGGAGCGGGTTAAACCTACATTTTGTTCTACCCAGGTTCCTCCGTTGTTGCTGGATGCCCATACGCCAAGCTCAGTTCCGATAATGATGTGATTTGCGTCATCAACATTAATTACTACATCGTAAACAGGCATTTTAGGAAGGTTATTCTGAATGGAGGTAAAACTTATATTTTGAACGCTGTCCAATACATTATTAGAAACAAAAACATAGTTATTGTTTCCATAGTTACCGCATGTAATCACCATTTTATTGGAATCAGTAGGGTGAACAGAAATACCGGTTATTGCTCTGGAACCTGCGATTTCACCCGGGAGAGGAACCTGTTCTACTTTAATTCCTTCTGCAGCAGGGCTCCAGTTTCCTTGTGAGTCATACACATAATTGGCACCCCTTAGCCCGGAAATTCTGAAAAGGTTTCCGTTCATTGTTCCTACGAAGAATGTGTTTCCTGAACGAGTGTATTCACCTGTAAGTGAAGCGCCAGAAATGGTAGCAATGCGGAACCAATCAGGCGTTTTGTTAAAGTTAAGCGCTTCGGTAGTCATCCAAACTGTACCCACGCCACACATAAACATCATGGAGTTCTTAATGGTATCATTAATGGTTGGGTCTAATACACTTTCCCAAAGGAAATAAGGAGTATTAAAACTTCCGGCAAATGCACCGGGTGCAGAGATTCTGGCATCAAAATACTCATTCCAGCTTTGTCCTCTGTTTAATGATCTTTCAAATCCGCCAATGTTAGCAGCAAAGAAAGATTCAGGGTACATACGTGAAATTTCACAATGGAATCCGTCTCCTCCGAATATTTTAACACCACTTTGGCTAACCGTTCCGGGAGTTGCATTTCTAACTCCATCAATTAAAATGGTGTTGTTGTCTTGTGTTCCGCCAATTATTTCACCTTTCAGGTTAGCTGAAACTGAGTAAAACTGGGTAACGTTATAATTTTTATTTAAGGTAGTGAAGTTTTTACCTTTATTAGTTGATCTGAAAACACCACCATCATTTGTAATGTACATGGTATAAGGGGTGGTTTTAGTATCAAAGGTTATAGTGTGGTTATCTGCGTGAACATAAAAAGGATTAGTAGAGCCATCACTATATTCCGAAGAAAGGGAAGAAATCTGTTTCCAGTTTCCCAAATAGTTCCATTCCCAAACGGCTAAACCTGCAGCAAAAACGCGGTCTTTATTTTCAGGATCAACTGCAATCACGTTATTCCAAAATCCTTGGTTGGCCAGAATGCTGTTCTCAGGGCTGCTGAAAGCAATTTGTGACCAGGTATCTCCTTTATTTACAGAACGCCAGATGCCAAGCAAAGATTCGTCATTGCTTTTTGAGGCCATTACGTATACGTAGTTAGGGTCTTGCGGTGATATGCCGATGGACACTCTGCTTGAACTTGTTGCTCCTGTAATTTGTTTCCATTGCCATGAACCGGGATCTCCGTTTTGAGTAGAACGGAAAACACGACTTGTTGTGGCCGCGAAAATTGTTCCGTCAGTGGCAACTTTAATCTCTGTACAAGCCGCAGTTCCACTGAAAGCGTTTGTTGTGGTCCAGGTTGTACCCCCGTTATCTGAATAGTAAACGCTTTGCATATTCCCAGCAAAAATTCGATTGCCTTCTTTGTTTACAGCCAAAGCGCTCACGTTTCTCCAAATAGAGGTTGAACCTGTAGGATTAGTAGAACTTAGTTTAGTCCATGTTGCACCTGCATCAGTTGATTTCCAGATGCCACTGCCTAAAAAACCCGGTGCACCAAACTGGTTGGCATTAGCTCCGGATTCAGTTGGTGTAAAAACACCCTCTCCTGTACCAATGTATATAGCACCTGTGTTGTCCTGACAAATACTTACCACAGGTAAATTGTCTTGATTGGAAGGGGTAACCTTTTCCCAAGAAGTTCCTCTTGTGGTTGATTTCCATAAACCACCGCCTACTCCGCCTGCATATAAAATTGAACTGTTGTCTTTATCAATCAAAAACGCACGGGTTCTGCCTCCTACGTTGTTGGGGCCTGCTTCGGTCCAGGAAATATTGCCTGCATTGGATTTATAAAGAGCGGCCTGTTTATCGGCTTGCGAAATAGCACGGTATACATCTTCAGGATTTATTTGTCCTGTAAACTGGTTAGCCTTAATGTTATTCATAAAGGCAATCCCTCTTACATCTTCATGTTCTCCTCCGGTCTCTTTATCAAATTCACTGATTTGGAGAGACGAGGAACGCATTTGGTATGAATCGGCCCTGTTACTCATCATTACTATAGCAGACGTGGCTGTAGCCAATGCTATGCTAAATAATGTTAAATGTTTCTTTTTCATTTTGAAGATTTTTATTTCTTATAAAACATGTTTCTCTGCGTGGTAGGAAGACCGGACCAGTGCACCGGATTCCACATATTTGAACCCTTTTTGCAAACCGGCTTCTTTATATTTTTCAAATACATCCGGGTGAATGAATTCTTCAATGTTCAGATGCATTTTGGTTGGTTGAAGGTATTGCCCCAAGGTAAGTACATCACATTTATGGTTAACCAAATCATCCATTGCTTCCATTACTTCAGCTTCAGTTTCCCCTAAACCCAGCATAATCCCAGATTTTGTTCTGAGCCCGAACTCGCTGGTGCGTTTTATCTGCTCCAGACTTCGTTCGTATTTGGCCTGAGGCCTTACTTTTCGGTATAATCGTTTTACAGTTTCCATATTGTGAGAAACAACTTCAGGTCTTTCTTCCAAAACAAGGTAAAGTAACTCCCATTTAGCAAGAAAGTCAGGAATCAGGGTCTCAATGGTTGTATCGGGGTTCAACTTTTTTACTTCCCTGATGGTATCGGCCCAAACTTTTGCCCCCTTATCCTTAAGTTCATCTCTGTTAACAGATGTGAGCACACAATGTTTAATGCCCATTAACTTTACGGCTTCGGATACTCGTTGTGGTTCGTCAAGGTCATATTCGTTAGGTCTTCCGGTGGCAACTGCGCAAAATGAACAAGAGCGAGTACACACATTGCCCAATATCATAAATGTAGCAGTTCCTTCTCCCCAGCACTCTCCCATATTAGGGCAATTACCGCTTTCGCAAATGGTATGCAACTTATATTGGTCAACCAACTGACGAACTTTACGGTAATTTTCACCCGTAGGTAATTTCACCTTTAACCAAGAGGGCTTTTTTACCCTTGGGGTTGCTTTTTCGTCTATTACATTTAACTCTAACACGTATTCAAATAAAAATAAAAGTTAATTCAATTCAAAATCTGCTTAGTTACCACCTTGTTCCCCAGTTAAATCCCAGGTAAACGGACAGAAAATAAGGTCTGTTTTTAGAGAAGGCCATTATGGGAAT
>DATGWX010000232.1:0-7613 GCA_035299275.1 Bacteroidia bacterium | reverse complement strand
ACCCTCCAACAAAAATCCATGCCGTATCAATTCCATAAGTAGCTGCATTTGCAACGCTGTACCTTAACGCTGCACGAGTATCCTGAACTGCTCTGTAAACAGCATCTTTCAATAAGTCAACATTACCGTTACACTCTTTGCCGGTATACCATCCGGTTCTGTAATCAATAGCTGCAGCAACAAAACCCTTTGATGCCAGTAACATACACTGTTGGTGCATTAGCTGGCGTTTACCAGCACTGAATCCCCCCGGAAAAACTAATAGAACCAATGGTCTTTTTTTGAAATTGTCAACTTCTGCAGATGGATAAAAGTAATCTACCCGAAGTGTATCTGTAGCACCTTTCCAGTTTCTGGCAGTACCATATACTATGCCCAATGAAGACGAAATTTCTTTCGCTTTAAAAGATGTTGCATTGGTGAATCGTTTGTCAGAGCAATAATCCTCCTGTGCAAGTGAAGTCAGTGAAAGAAATAATAATGACAACAATAATGTGGTTTTAGTCTTCATATACATGGAAATTAGCCGGGTTGAGTTTTAGATACAGGCAAGTCAGTTTCAATAATTTTGGAATATCCCCCGTAAACATTTTTAATGTTTTGAAAACCTTTTGCTTTTAAAAGTGATGCTGCAATCATTGACCGATATCCTCCAGCGCAATGAATGTAGTAAGTGTCATTCTTGGATAGGGCGTTCAATTTCTCAGGTAATTCCTGTAAAGATGCGAGTTGCGCTCCTTCTATATGACCGGAGTCAAATTCATTGGGTTTACGTACATCCAATACTTTAATGTCGTCATGCTTATAATCGAGAGAGAATTCATACGGGTCAATAGAGATAATCATGTCGATTCTTTTGCCCGCATCACGCCATGCATCAAAACCGTCTTTTAATATTCCCAATACGTTGTCGAAACCAACTCTAGCCAACCGTGTAACAGACTCATTTTCTTTACCCGGTGGGGTTACCAAAAGAACCGGTGTTGAAATATCCAGCAGCGTTGCCGCCCAAATTGCATATTGGCCATTAAGGCCGAAGTTAAGTGATCCCGGAATGAAGCCATTCTCAAATTCATCAGGTATTCGGGTATCAATTATTACGGTTTGTTTTGATGTAGCTTCGATAAATTCATTTACAGTGAGTTCTTTTACTGCTGAATTAATGAGTTCATCAATGGGTATGTATCCGTTTTTGTTAAGTGAAGCATCTTTGAAAAAATATTTTGGTGCAGGTTGAATGCCTGCAGTTATTTCGTTAATGAACGCCTCTTTTGTCATGGATTGTAAGGCATAGTTATTTTGTTTCTGTTCTCCGATGGTAGAGAATGTTTCTTTACCTATGTTTTTACCACAGGCAGAACCGGCACCGTGGGCGGGGTATACCAATACATCATCTGGAAGTGTCATAAGTTTATTACGAAGTGAATCGTACATCAAACCCGCCAGTTCTTCTTTAGTCATAACACCATCAAGTAAATCGGGCCGGCCCACATCTCCGACAAAAAGGGTGTCTCCTGTAAATACAGCTGTTGATTTGCCTTGTTCATCTATAGCCAGAAAACAACTTGATTCAGGTGTGTGCCCCGGTGTATGCAATATTTTTATTTTTGCATTTCCCAGTTTTAACTCTTCTCCATCCCTCGCCACATGCACACTATAACTTGTTTTAGTTGTGGGGCCGTAAACAATTTGTGCCCCTGTTTTAGTGGCCAAATCAATATGTCCTGAAACAAAATCAGCATGAAAGTGAGTTTCGAAAATATATTTTATACTAGCATTTCTGGAGGAGGCTAGTTCAATGTATTCCTGATAATCCCTTAGCGGGTCAATGATTGCAGCTTCTCCGTCAGCTTCAATATAATAAGCAGCTTGGGCAAGGCAGCTTGTGTAAAGTTGTTGAATATACATGGATAAAGTGTCTTGAATAATTACAAATGTATCAAGCTTTAGCCGTAGTAAAAAAATCTTTCAGGTAAAATGGTTCAAATGCTGAAGTGTTCTCCAACTGTTTTTGTTCAAATTTTGCTTTAGCAAGTTCGGCCATATGAGCCGCTTTCAGCACAAAGTGAGGGAAATAGTTGGCCTTGTTGAAGAGTTGTTCAAATGCCACCATTTTACCAGCACCATTTCCGATAAATGCAGTTGTTTCGTTTTGAAGTTCTTCAAAAGAGTTTTCACTCAATATTTCGGCACGCGCAGGGGACATACTTTTCATGTTCGGGTCAAATACTTGAGCGTATACCTCCATTCTTTTGGCATCAATCATGGGGCAAATGAAGCCGGAGTTAAAGCCATACTCCATTCTGAATCCATTTGCCATTGCATCCAATGTTCCCACTGCAATTAAGGGGAGGTTGAGTGCATAACAAAGGCCTTTTGCCGTGGAAGCGCCAACTCTCAAGCCTGTGTATGATCCAGGGCCTTTACTTACGCATATAGCATCCAAATCTTTCAAATGAAGATGATCGGTTCGTATTAATTCATCAATCAGGCCGGTTAATGCTGTAGCATGAACGTTTTTCTCCCTTCTTTCGAGATAAGTTGTTTTGCTTTCGTTGAACAAGGCAACGGAGCACAGTTCTCCTGAGGTTTCAATAGCTAAAAGTATTGCCATATACCGTCAAAAATACAAAAGCTATTGTGTATTTGAATTTATTTTCGAAATTGCGACAAAAGCAAAACACATGAACCTAAAACTAGCGACAATAATTTGTTCTCTGTCCATTGTATTTGGCTGTAAGCCACCGGACGATACGGGTTTTGAACCCACGGCCCCTTTTCTGATAAAAAAACAGGTTTTTGAATTACCCGGTACGGATGAAGACCCTGTAAGTTCTGTGAGTTCAGGGATAGAGGTTAAAATTGCAGGTAATAACGGCAACGGAGGAGCAACAAACTTTAGTTTTACCAATCTCACATCCTCAGGTGATTTTACTGTGGGGGCCTGGAAGAGTATTACACAAACTTCGGGCATGTCTTATAACAAATGCAACAGGATACAACAGTTAAGTGGTGGGAATCTGCTTATGCTTGGCACAGCAGGTGTTTCTATGACTGATTGTGAAGCATACGCTATTGTAACTGATGCTGGGGGTAATTATATCAAACATTACAAAACTGATAATGTTGGCGCAAATGAGTTCAATAGCGCTGTTGTTCAGTCTGACGGGGCTTTGCTCATCACCGGAAGTTCAACAGCCTTTGGTACAGGTGATCCGGATTTTTATCTGGTTAAACTGGATGTGGATCTCGGTTTTATATGGCAAAAGAATTTTGGGACTGAGTGGAATGAAGGTGCAGTAAAAATTGTTCCTTTTGACAATAACGGGAACTTCTTTTATCTCTTTGGGTATACGGATGCAGATTTTCTGAACGGGCGGCAATTGTGGCTTATCCGTATCAACAATCTGGGCGATTCTGTATGGAGCAAAACACTAGGAACAGATGTGGATGATGAGCCAAGAGATATTATCAGAACAGAGGATGAAAATCATGTGATTTTGAGCGTAGCAGATAATGATAATCGTGAACTACAATTTTACAAAATTGACCCATCCACAGGAAAGGACAATTGGCTTGGAACAGCTAAATACGGAATGCCTAATCAGGATATTGATGCGTACCATTTGATTAATTACCCATCTTCATACCCAGGAGGGACGATTATAGCCGTGGGTTATGGCTATGCTAGTGGCACTCGGACAGATGAGGATATGTTGGTTATTAAAACAACCTTATCTTTTGACGGGCCTACAGTTTACACTATTGGGGAGGCTGATTTTAATGAGCGAGGCAAAACAGCCGTAGAAGTTTCAGATGGAATTATGATTATCGGGTATAAGTCTGATAAGCCGGGTAACACAAACAAAGATTTATTTGTGGCGAAAATCAGAAAATAATAGTTAAAGGATTTCCCACACTGTTTTACTCAGCACCAATAGTGCAAAAATCATAAAGATGATTTTGATTTTTGCAGGTTTCATGGTGTGCGATGCTTTTACGCCCAATTGAGTAAAAAATACAGAACCTATGGCCAGCGGTAATATAATTTGTCCGTTTAGCCAACCTAATTGTAAGGGTAAAATAACTCCTTTAGGGAGTTGCTGCATGGCATAGTAAACGGTTATTGGAAGCACCAGAAATGTGATAACCCCGGTAGATATAGAGGTAGATGTTTTCAGGTTTAACCTGAGTAATTGATTGAATACTGGTACCATCACTAAACCTCCGCCTAACCCCGATAAGGCAGTTGCGCAACCGGTAACAGCGCCCACCAAGGAATAATGTAAAGGCGTCCAATGGGAAGGTAAAATGCTTTCTGCAACTGCCTGTTTTTGATTTTTCAACATACGTATGATTAGAACCAGCAACATCAATGCAAAGATGATATTGAACATGCTCTTGGAATAAAAAGTTGTTGTAGCTATTAAGTATGAAACAGACAACGATGTAATAATTCCTCCAAGGGCAGTAAATGTTATTTCTTTTGGAAAGTAGTTTCCGAGTTTGAATTGTTTGATGCTACCTACAGCTCCTGTAAATACAATGGTGGCAAGGGAATTAGCCAATATTAAGTTCACCAGCAAGTGTCCGTTTATACCTTGTTTTTGCAGGTAGTAGTCAATTATCGGTACGAAAATAATGCCTCCGCCTACACCCAGTAATCCCGACATAAAGCCGCCTACTGCACCGGTGAGTAATAATAATATGATTTGCAGTATATCTGGCAAATCTTAGTTGGCTTTTAACAACGATTGGTATTTTTTCATGTCACTGAAAAGTTTCACTGCTTCTTGAATTTCTGCATCATCATCAAAAGATGTTTCAACGCGGGCCTTTTGAAAATAATACCTGCGGGCAATCTCTTCTTCCAGCAGTTCAGTTATTTCAGTTTTGTTTTTTAGTATATCAGCATCTTTATCACGCTTCAACTGTTGCTTCATTTTTTCATAGGTTTCCTTTACTGCTTCGAAATACTTTTCATCTTCCGCTTTTTTTCTGAAGTCTTCCAGACTTTGTTCCGCTCTGGTGGTATACTCGTAGTTACGGGTTTTAGCAAAGTTGATAAATTCTGTAAAATCAGCTTCGGTAATGCTGAAACTGCGGGCAGGTGCTATGGTAGCATGTTTGCTGTGGTAGGAGGTAGCGAAGTCGAAAATGATTTGCTTGTATAGTAAACTTTGCGCAATGGCACTCATGTTCTCTGCTTTGGTTTCAATATCAGGGTTTACTCCACCGCCATCATATACTTTGCGACCAGCCTTGGTTTTGAATTCTTTTTTGAGTGAATCGGGCACTGAGCCCACACTTCCATCTTCATTGCGGTGCGAGTAATCTAATGCCTGAATGCAACGTCCCGATGGAATATAATATTTGGCTGTAGTTACTTTAAGTTGGGAGTTATATGTTAACGGGCGGGTGGATTGAACCAGGCCTTTTCCAAATGTACGTTGGCCAATAATCACTCCGCGATCAAGGTCCTGGATAGTGCCTGAAACAATTTCAGATGCTGATGCAGAACTTCTGCTGGTTAAAACTACCAAAGGAATTTCGGCATCTACAGCCTGTCCTAAGGTGTGGTAAGATTTGTCCCACTCTTTGGCCTTTCCTTTTGTACTAACGACCTCCTGACCTTTAGAAACAAATACGTTTACCACATTTACCGATTCATGCAATAATCCACCGGGGTTACCTCTAACGTCTAATATTACTGATGCGAGTTTGTCATTTTTCTTTAACTCCGTTAAAGCATCCTTTACTTCTTTGCCGGCATCGTTGGTAAAACCTGTGAGTTTAATGTACCCAATATTATCGTTAATCATCCCGAAGTAAGGCACGTTCTTAACATGAATCTCCTCGCGGGTAATTTCTTTAACCAGTTCACCTGTTCCTTCTCTTTTGATTTTTAATCTGACCTTTGTTTTAGGTTGGCCTTTCAACAGTTTACTTACGTCAGAGGTGTTTTTCCCTTTCATACTTTTGCCGTCAATCTCCAGTAAAATATCCCCAGGTCTCAGGTCTTCTTTTTGCGCTGGGAAGCCCTCGTAGGGCTCTGTAATCATGATTTCATTTTCACGCATGCCAATGGTAGCGCCAATGCCTCCGTACTGGCCGGTTACCTGGAATCTGTAATCTTCTGTTTCAGCTTCCGAAATATAATTGGTATAAGGATCGAGCGATTCCAGCATAGCATCAATGCCGGTGCGCATAAACTTGGACGGTTCAATGTCATCCACATAATACGTATTCACTTCCTTGTAGAGGGTAGTGAAAATGTCGAGGTTCTTACTCATTTCAAAGTAATTGTCGACAAAGGAAAAGGTGAATACTGACGATAGGCCAAGGGCCCCAATGACGATATATTTTTTATGTTTGTTCATCGGTAAATTATCTGTGGGTAAAGATACTCAAAATTATTGCCAAGGTGAGTCAGTCGAGTGGGTCATATCCATGTCCACCCCAAGGATGGCACCGCGATATTCTGCCGGCAGTTTTAATTAACCCTTTAAACGGGCCGTATTTTTTAAATGCCTGAATGCCATAGTCTGAACAGGTAGGCGTAAAGCGACAGGCATTGGGCAGCAGTGGTGAAATCAGTGCCCTGTAAAGTTTGATGAGTAGAATAAAAAAATTACTTAGCAGCCACCTCATGTTGGTCAAAAAGCTGTTGTAGTGTAGTGTTTAGTCTTTCCTGCATAAAAGCAAAGGGTTGGTGTTCTTTGCCTACAAATGTAATGAGCAAGGCGGCCTGTTTGTTTTGTTTATGCAAGAGTTGATGTATTAACGGCTGTTGGTGGCGTAATATTTCACGAATCTGCCTTTTTATGCGGTTGCGGTCGTGGGCGTGTTTGAATTTGCGTGACGATACAGAAATAAGTGTTTGTAAGGACACATCCTCTGGAAGCCGTGTATACAGGCAACTTACTTTAAACGGGAACAGATAGGATGAGGCTGATGGTTTGCTATAGAGTTGCTCTATGAGTTTTGTACTGCAAAGCCGGTGTTTTTTGCTAAAGGATAAACGAACTTTGGTGGCGGGCAACATGCTCAAATATAATAAAAAAGGCCCCGATGCGCACCGGAGCCTTCAGTTAAGAGTTTGGAAACACAAATTAGACTAGCGTTTGTGTCTTTTCTCGTCAGAAACGGTAAGTTTCTTGCGGCCTTGTTTCCTTCTTCTGGCTAACACAGCGCGTCCTGAAGCAGTAGCCATACGGTCTTTAAAGCCGTGTTTATTCTTTCTTTTTCTAACTGAAGGTTGGTAAGTACGTATCATCGCTCAAAAATTTTGGACTGCAAAGATAGGAAAGCAGGGGATAAATAAAAATTTTTTCGCACTTTTAGTAAAATGACTCCGCAATTCATGCAATCCTTCTATTATTGAGGTCTTATACCAATAAAATGCGTTACAAAGTTAAAGCACAACATCCGCATCGCCATGTGGTGGAAATTGAGTTTATAGTTGCTGATAATCAGGGAAAAGAGTTGATGGTTCAACAGCCGTCCTGGCGTCCGGGCAGGTATGAATTGGGTAACTTTGCCAAAAATATTATTGCTTGGCGGGCTTCGGATGCCAATGGCAAGGAGCTGAAATTCAAAAAAATAAATAAAGA
>DATGWX010000231.1:0-3257 GCA_035299275.1 Bacteroidia bacterium | reverse complement strand
ACCCAGATTAGTAAATACACCAATATTCGGGCGAATAATTTCAGCCAGCTTTTGCATTTCACCCTGCCGGGAAATGCCGGCTTCAAACAGGGCCATACCGTGTTCAGGTCTTATTTGCCAAACGGATAAGGGGACTCCTATTTGTGAGTTGAAACTTTTAGGGCTGCGTACTACATTGTACTCGTCTTTCAATAATTGGTACAACCATTCTTTCACAATTGTTTTCCCGTTACTGCCCGTTATACCTGCAACCGGTAAGCTGAATTTACTGCGGTGATAAGCGGCTAATTGTTGCAGTGCCGCCAGCGTATCAGAAACCGCTATAACAGTACACCCTTTAAGTAATACCGGAAAACTGTAGTGTAATCCTATAACAAAGTTGCGTACACCTTTGCTGTAAAGCTCTTCAATGTACTTGTGCCCGTCATTGCGTTCAGAGGTGAGTGCAAAAAATAAACTTGATTCAGGTTGAGTTACTTTGCGGCTGTCAGTAAGCAGGTGAAGAATGTTCGATTCGTCATCAGAGCTCAGCAAGCGGCCGTTGATTAAAGGGGCAATGGATAAAGCGGTGTAACTCACGTGTAGTAACTTTCGTTGTACACAAATCTATTTCTTTCACCTTAATTTTAGGTATTAAGCTTTCCTTCTTTGTTGATTAATGAGCAGAATTATGCCTGATATGAGTAGAAAAGTAGCCATTATGAAGTAGGCCCAGGTAATAGACGAGCCAGTA
The DNA here is from genome assembly GCA_035299275.1 of Bacteroidia bacterium. Lineage (GTDB taxonomy): Bacteria > Bacteroidota > Bacteroidia > UKL13-3 > UKL13-3 > JAGPCK01. The sequence goes on along the minus strand of DATGWX010000231.1, from coordinate 2,524 downwards.
TGGAAAAATGCAGTACTGAATACATAGATAAAAATGGCCCTCATTAACACATTACTCATATTAAACACACTGTTCACCCGCCCTATGAGTTCATTGGGCACATGGTTAAACAGGTAGGTGAGGCGCAGCACACGTATACCCGCATTAGTGAAGCCTAAAATAACGGAAATAGTGTAGAGTATCCATACCTCGCGTGAGGCCCAGCACCAGTAAAAGATGGCCGAGGTAATCAAGGTGAGTACTACTACTCCGGTGTACGTTTTTTTCTGTCCGAATAAACGGGCAATAAATACTCCGGCCAGTACCGCGCCTAATGCATAAATGGTATCTGCTGCAGCAAACACATATCCCGGCTTTTGCAGGTGATTTTCTACATAGGCCGGAAGTACCGCATGAATTTCAACAATAAGGGCTGCAAACACCGCATACGAGAAAAGTCCGAAGAACAGTATATTCAGGTTGCTGCGCAAAAACTGAAATCCTGAGCGGATACGTTTGAACATACTTCCTCTTTCAATATGTTTTTCAATAACAGGAGTGTATTTAATACCTGCAATGAGCAATGCTGCCAAAAGGTAGGTAGCCGCATCAACAGCAAATATTTTTTGTACGGGCCACGCTTCAATATGTATGGGAATAGCAAACTCAACTCCGCCCAACTTAAACGAAGCCACGGTTGACATACCTTCAATGAGCAAGGCAGCCAAACCACCTGAGAGGATAGAAACGGTTTGGCCCACCACTTCAATGTTGGAATTTACTTTTTCATATTCTTCCTTTTCACTCACCTCCTGTGCAAATGCGTACAATGCGGGATAGTGTACGTTGTAATTGAGCATGGTTACGGCAAACACTGCTATAATGTGCCATGCCTGTAAAGCCTGTGTGTACCCCAGGTAGCTGATGCCCGCAATGAGTAGTCCGCACACTATATTAAGTAACAACATTACACTTTTACGGCTGTAGCGGTCAATAAGAGAACCGGCATATAGTCCCCAAAACAAAACTACTACAGTTATAATGGCGTAGGCAGTATTGAATAAATCACCGGAGTGTTGGCGGGCAAAATACCATGGAATAGCCAGCATACTGATGCCCTGGGACAAGCCCGAAACAGCATTGGCGGTATACAATAAATGAAGGGCTCGGGTATTTTTCATGCAGCGTGCAAAAGTAAGTGCTGCTCGTTTATTTTTGTAACTCAATCTTATGGGCGAATCAACCAAAGCATATACCTTTTCACAATTCTGCGAAAAAGCACGAAAGTACTGTGCTTATCAGGAACGATGCCACAAGGAACTTCGCACTAAACTTTTTGAACTGGGTGCAGATAGTGAACTGGTTGAGCAGGTAATTACTAAAATGATTGAAGAGAATTTTCTGCATGAAGAACGTTTCGCAAAAGCTTTTGCAGGCGGTAAATTCAGACAGAAGCAGTGGGGTAAAAATAAAATCGTTCAAGAGCTAAAAATGAGGCAAATTTCACCCTATTGTATCAAGATAGCCCTGATGGAAATACCCGATGACGATTATCTGGCTACCCTCAGAAAAGAAGTGGAAAAACGGATGGGACAGAAAAAGAATATCAACAACAGGTATGTGTTGCACAAAATAGCTAAACAGCTTGTCAGCAAAGGCTTTGAGTCTGATATGGTTTGGAAGATGTTATTATCAGAAGATTAAAACAGGATTAAATATCTACACAGCAGCGACTTTGTTTTGAAATACTTCCTTTTTGCCTATTTTTGCACCCAATCAATATAAAAATATAATCACATCATGAAAAAAGTTGCATTACCATTATTTGTAGCCGGAGCTTTGTTTCTGGCTGCTTGCGGAGGCGAAAAGAAAACCGAAGCCACTGCTGAAACTACCGATTCAACCGCTGTAACTGAAGAGGGTGCTGCTACTGAAGAAGCTACTGCTTCTGCCGAAGAGGCTGCCGCTACTGAAGAAACTACTACAGAGGCTACTACTACCACCACTACTAAATCTTCAGGCTCTACCAAATCATCAGGTACTGCCAGCAAGAAAGAAGAAGCTGCTCCTACACAAAAAATTATTCCTACCGCTTTGGAAATTGGTCGCTTTACACAATTAGCTAAATGCGTTGAAGCTACAGGAATGGGCAACGAATTAGGCAATGCCGGTCCAATCACTTTGTTTGCTCCAAACGATGAGGCTTTTGCTAAAATCCCCGGTATGACCATTGATCAGTACCTGAAGCCTGAGAACAAAGCTAAATTGATTAAAGTGCTTTCTTTGCACGTAACTAAAAGTGATGCTACCATCGAAGAACTTTCTGAAGCTCCGGCTTTCGTAACCGGTGGCGGAAAAGCACTTAAAGTGAAAAAAGGTGCTAAAGGTTTCACAGTTGGTAAAGCCAACGTGGTTAAATCTAACATCAAATGTACCAACGGTATGATTCACGAAATCGATGCTGTACTCTTACCTTCTGATTATTAATCGTTAGCAGATAATACTTTTATAAAATGCCTCCCGCAAAACGGGGGGCATTTTATTT
>DATGWX010000230.1:0-3278 GCA_035299275.1 Bacteroidia bacterium | reverse complement strand
AAGGAGAGGCGTTCAAAAAATCAACTTATCTTCAATTAGGTAAATACGAAATAGAAGATCAGATTTTTGTTGCGAAAGAGTTAGGCAAGCTACCCTATGTAGATGCTTCACGGATTGGTATGTTCGGCTGGAGTTTTGGCGGATACATGTCGAGTTTAGCTATAAGCAAAGGGGCTGATGTATTTAAAACGGCCGTAGCAGTTGCCCCCGTTACCAACTGGAGATATTACGATAATATTTACACCGAACGTTTTATGCGTACCCCGCAGGAAAACGGAAAAAATTATGACGATAACTCACCGATTAACCATGTTTCAAAAATAAAAGGCAAATACTTAATCATTCACGGTACCGCTGATGACAACGTACATTTTCAGAACACCGTAGAAATGGTGAATACCATGATTAACAAAGGAGTAAAATTTGATAGTGAGTTGTACCCCAACAAAAACCACGGCATAGGCGGTGGCGGAACTCGTTTGCATTTGTTTAACCGTATCACCGACTTTATTATCCAGAATTTGTAATTCAGCCAAACTTCACTTACTTGCACAAGCAATAAAAACTTAAACAGCATGGAATCAACAGCACAACAAGGGCATCCGAGAGGACTTTATCTTTTGTTTTTTACTGAAATGTGGGAACGTTTCAGTTACTATGGTATGCGGGCAATCTTTATTTTATTCATGACCAAAGCACTGGTTATGACTTCGGCCAACGCATCCAATGTGTACGGTAGTTTCACCGGTCTTGTTTACCTCACCCCGCTGTTGGGTGGCTACATATCGGATAAATTCTGGGGGAATCGCAGAAGCATTCTTGTAGGTGGCATTCTGATGGCCATTGGTCAGTTTTTATTATTTTTAAGCGGAAGTGCAGTAGTTGCAGGTGAACAAAGTGCATCTGCCATGTCATTTATGTGGAGTGGTCTTACCTTCCTGATTATAGGTAATGGTTTTTTTAAACCCAATATCTCTACAATGGTTGGACAACTCTATCCTAAAAATGATTCACGCATAGATGGTGCATTTACCATTTTCTATATGGGCATAAACATGGGGGCATTCTTCTCCCCTTTAATTTGCGGAACATTAGGAGACACCGGTAATGTTGGCGATTTCAAATACGGCTTCTTAGCTGCCGCAATAGGAATGGTGCTGAGTACAATCTCATTTGAGGTATTAAAAAACAAACACCTCAAAGACCCTGACGGACAACCATTGGGAATGCCTAAAGCAAAAATGGATACCCAAACCTATCTGGTCATTCTCGGTTCCATTGCATTAATATTTGTTCTGCTGAACTTTCAACAGATAGTTACTTTTATGTTCGGTGCTGAGGCGGTAGCCAATCCTGAATCTTTCGCCCATACACTTGCTGAACTAGGTTTAATAGGATACCTGATATACGGATCCATGATAATAATGCCCGTTGTAATTTTAACCGACAAGTCGTTATCCAAGGATGAACGCGAACGTATTATTGTTATCTTCATTCTGGCATTCTTCGTTATTTTCTTTTGGGCCTGTTTTGAACAAGCCGGAGCATCTTTAACGCTGTTTGCCGATCAGCAGGTTGACCGTCAGGTAAGCATAAGTGTAAGTAAATACATTATACTGGCTGTCACAGGGTCATTGGTTTTCTTTTTAGCCAAAGCATTGGGCTGGTTCTTTGAGTGGTCAAAGTCAGTTATATTATCTATTCAAGGTATCACCATCACAGCATTGGTTATTCTAACTTTTACCGGATATATTAATGACTTCCACAAAGAGGAGTTTCCGGCCTCGTGGTTCCAATCGGTTAATCCTTTAGCTATTATCATTCTTGCACCTGTGTTCACTATGTTGTGGGGTAAATTAGCTAACATCAATATGGAGCCCTCATCGCCACTTAAAATGGCTATGGGGTTGGGGTTGGTCGCACTGGGCTATATCATCATTGCTTATGCTGTTCATGGTATTGACCCGCAAACCAAAATTACTATGTTCTGGTTGTTTGCCTTGTATATTGTTCATACCATGGGAGAGCTTTGTTTATCTCCTATAGGTTTGAGTATGGTAAGTAAACTGGCTCCGTTAAGACTATCTTCCTTACTAATGGGAACATGGTTCTTAGCCAACGCGGCTGCAAATAAATTTGCCGGAACCTTAAGCGCATTAATTCCTCCCGGAGCAGGCGAATCACCTGCAGAAGCCGGTGCGCAAATTCCGAGTTTTCTTGGGGTTGAAATATCGAACTTGTTTATTTTCTTCTGTGTATTTATCGTGTTAAGCGGGGCCGGTGCTTTGGTACTGGTTGCTATCTACAAACGCTTAATGAAAATGATGCATGGCGTAAATTAATCACCAATAATTTAAGAAGCCCACCTCACTTAGTTCTGTGCGGTGGGCTTTTTAGTTTTAAGCCAGGTTGATTTTTTGAATAATTCACCACACATACCTAATGGCAAAAGAAGATTATAGTATCTACAGTTTAGTTGATTAAAGTATTTTTCTTATCATTGTTGTTATGACAGAAAATGAAATTGCATTGGATAAAATCCAATCATTCGAAGGTAAATACCCCAAACAGTTGTGGTCTTTATTTTTCAGTGAGATGTGGGAACGCTTTTGCTTTTACGGGATGCGTGGCATGCTTACCTTCTTCATGGTGCACCAACTGATGATGGATGAAAGCACAGCTAACCTGCAGTACGGAGCAACACAAGCGTTTGTATATGCTTTTACTTTTATAGGCGGACTATTTGCCGATAAAATCCTTGGTTTCAGAAAGTCACTCTTTTGGGGAGGGCTATTGATGATAACAGGAAGTTGTATACTGGCTATTGATCCTAAAGAGTTCTTTTTCCCCGGCTTAAGTTTTACCATCATCGGTACCGGTTTTTTTAAGCCGAACATCTCTACTATGGTGGGTACATTATACAAAACCAATGACACCCGCAGAGATGCCGGATTCTCTTTATTCTATTCAGGTATAAATATAGGAGCCTTGCTGGGCGGTTATGCCTGCATCACTATTGGGAAAGACTACTCCTGGAACCTGGCTTTCGGGCTTGCGGCTATTGTTATGACCATCAGCTTACTCACTTTTGTTTTTACACAAAAGAATCTCGGCCCAATAGGACTCTCTCCTTTTGCCGGCATAAATGACGGCAAATCACGCAAATGGTATGAATATGCCGTATACGTAGGATCTCTTTTGGTTATTCCTGTTATCATGAAAATGGTAGCTAAAACTGAATACACAGATTATTTCATGTACACGATTGGTCCCTGCAC
>DATGWX010000229.1:0-5219 GCA_035299275.1 Bacteroidia bacterium | reverse complement strand
CCGAAATGCTTAAACACGTTAATACGGTAAGCACTAAAAATGGTAAAAATCGTTTGGTCATATATTTAATATTAGTTTAAATTTATTGGCTAATTAACGAAAAAATAACTTAACAAGCGAATGTTATTTCCACTTGTCCAGTTCAAACAATACTGAGCAATAAACTAACCTCCCCACTAAAGGTCCTCCATATACCTGAAAGACCTTATTATCAAGCAAGTTATTGGCTCCCAGTTTAAATGTAGCATACCATGAGGGAATTCTTTTATTAATTTGAGCATCCACCATACCATAAGCAGGAACAAAGCCTGTAAATTGAGGCGAGCCTTCAAATTCAAATCCTTCTTGCCATTTATAATTGATATTGTATCCCCAGTGGCGGATGCGCACATTACCTAACCGGCTGTTAATTTCCCTGCCGTTAAAACCCACGTTGTATTTGTGAACAGGTGTATTGAATGCCGGAATCAAAGAATCTCTTGATCCCTGCATATTCAATTCATTGTAGGAATAGTTGCCACTGAAATTAAAATAGTCTTTGATAAACCAGGTAATCCCTACTGTAGCACCTTGTGTGGTTACCTCATCCTTGGAATTGGAAGTAACCCGATAAAACTGAACACTTTTAACGAGTATATCTGTAGAAGGCCAATCTACCCGGGCACCTATTATATACCCTAAAAAGTTGGTGTATGAACTGTGGTAATAACTCACATCAAAAAACAACCTCTCTTTAATCGCGGTACGGTAACCCAACTCAATGGTACGCACCTGCTCGGGTTTAATTTTGTCTACATTGAAATATTTCAGGTTCTGCCTGCCGTTGTTAAACGCGTCAATCAATGAGCCATAGGTAACCAAACTATCAAAACCATTCAAATTACCCAACAATGTAGCCCGGCCAACATTCAGATTAATGTATTGATCTGTTAATGTAGGATTTCGTAAGGCTGAAGATAACGAAACCCTGAACACATGCTGCTTCTGTGTAAACACTGCGGTAGCAGCGGGAGACCACAACAGATTAAAGTTTTGGTTTTTGTCTAATCGGTTAGTGACGCTGATTTTGAGTTTATCTTTAATCAGTTTACGCTCTACACCCAAATAAGCCCCGACTTCACTGTTTGTGATGCGTTGATTTGCTGCTGTATCAAGGAAAATGGTTCCTCTGGAATTTGGCTTATACAAACGAAAGTTGGCCCCTGAAATAAAATCAAAACGGCTCCATTTAAAACGATACTCACCTACTATATGGTACAATGCTGAACGGTCAAACAAACGTGAGCCTCCCTGCCTGTTAGTGCGTGTAGTAACAGCATTAAACGCTGAATCAAATCTCGCAGTCCCTGGTTCTAAGCGATCATAAGTAGTGCCTATTCCATTGCCACTGTTAGCAAATTGCCGCCCTTTGGAATGGTACAATACTAAAGAATCTTTATTTACAGTACGCCAGTAATTTTCAATGTAATTTATACGCTGTCCGTTTGCCGCAGGAATAGTATCTAATTGCAAACCATTGCCACCTATGTTTTCGCCATACCAATCTATCAGGCGGTTACCTAAAGTTTGTGTAAGGTAATTGTTGTAATCTTTCCCCCAGTCCAAATCAGATTTTGCTGAATTCTGTAAAATAAGAGCTGTAGCATAGGCATCGTAACTATCACCGGCATCTTCATGAGTAGCATAGGCTCTGATAAAATACCTGCCCTCTTTTCGTACTTCAAGTCTGTTCTGAAAAAACAAAATATTCTTGAGACTAAAACGGTTGTCGCCCTGATACACTGTGGTGCCTGTGCCAAAGTTATTGGAATAAATAATTTCATTGTCCTTCTTGAACTTGTAATGAAATGCCGCCCCCAGTTTCAGGTTATGTGAATTATAATCAACTAAGTCCTTCTCTTTATATCCGTCACGCAAATAGTAACCTTGGCCTGCACTGGGCACGTTTGTTAGTGGCGTATAGAATATTCTATTGTAGTATTCATCTCCGTATCGGTTTACAGCATCGTAACCTCCGGGGTTATCTTTTCTTGCCGGAGATTGTTCTGTAACGTTGTAATTGGTAGCGTTCCAATCATCGGCACGCATATAAAAAAAGTTGAATTTATAGGCAAAACGCTCTTCTTCTTTTTTATTCTTAAACTTCTGTGCCCATCGCACAGAGGTCTCCAGCATGTTCCTTTCACCCACCTTTACCTGTGCGCTTAATCCGGGAAATAAAAACGGGCTTTTTGTTTGCATGCTGATAACTCCGTTAAATGCATTTGGTCCGTAGTATGCTGAACTTGCCCCTACCACTAAATCCACTTTTTGTATATCCAGTTCAGACGCTCCTAAAAAATTCCCCAGAGAAAAATTAAGTCCCGGTGCCTGGTTATCAACTCCGTCAATCATTTGCAGGGTACGTACAGGAGAGGTACTATTAAACCCTCTCGTATTAATAATCTTAAAACCGATACTTGCAGAGGTTAGATCCACCCCTTTAAGTAAGGCTAATCCTTCGTAAAAATTAGCTGACGGTGTTTCTTTGATAGAAACCAAATCCATTGTTTCAACGGTAATAGGAGATTGTAATTGTTTCTCCGTAACTCTGGCCGTAGTTACCTTCACCTCCCTGAGCGTGCTGGCTTGTTCAGCCATTCTCATGGTTATCGGTTTTTTGGGAGGCGATTTCAAAACAAGTTCAGTGGAAGTATAACCCAGATAGGTAACAGACAATGTCAACGGAAAATTACCTGTGTATTTGAGTTCGAAATAACCTTTTTCATTAGTAAGCGTAGCCAGTGTTGTTCCTTTCACAGCGACAGTTGCGCCCGCCAGACCTTCGTTGGTACGATCATCATATATACTGCCTGAAATAGTAGTTTGAGCAAAACCGACAATGGAAAGAAAAAGAAAAAGAAAAGTACCTACATAGCGTACAGCAATTGTAAAGTTACCTGTTGGGTTCATCGGTTTGGTTGAATGAGAAAGCAATATTTCAATAAATGTTTGAAATACCAAATGGATTTTACACCCATTAGCATAACCACTATCCGCTTTTATGCTGTTCTTTTATCGGAGAGATAAAATTTCGTCTGAAATATTCAACCTTTCACATTCATTGGCAACTCTATGCCCAGAAAATCAGCAGCAGTTTTGCTTAACAATTGTTGCTTGACTTCATTACTTAAATCGGGCATTTGTTCAATAAATTTCCCGTGTTCCAAATCCCCTAGGGGGAAGGGATAATCTGTACCATACGCAATTTTATCTGCACCAAACATATTTATCAGGTACTTTAATGCCTCATCATCGTGAGTAATTCCGTCAATCCAGAATTTGCCAATATAATCGCGAGGGTCTTTTATTTCATTGATGTTACATAAATCGGGGCGACAGTGCCAACCATGCGATACACGCCCAACAGTAAAAGGGAAAGAGCCTCCACCGTGTGCAAACATTACTTTCAATTTCGGAAATTTATCAAAGACTCCTCCAAAAATCATGGAACAAATGGCTAAAGACGTTTCGGCCGGCATACCCACTAACCAGGGTAAAAAATATTTCGGCATTTTCTCCTGACCCATCATATCCCAGGGATGAACAAAAATGGCCATACCCAAATCCTGAGCGGCTTCATAAAAAGGGAAGAACGAAGGGTCATCCAGATTTTTTTCCTGGATATGCGATCCAATTTCTACACCTGGTAACTTAAGTTGCGTTTTGCAACGTTCCAGCTCTTGAATGGCGTAATCTATATGTTGCATAGGCAAAGTACCTAAGCCGATGAACCTATTGTTGTAGCCCTCCTGAACACCTGCGAGGTGATTGTTTAAAAAACGGCTCCAGTCTAAAGTGTGTTCGGGCTTTGCCCAATAATTAAACAGTACCGGAACCGTACACAGCACCATCTTATCTACACTGTGTGCATCCATATCTACCAGAATAGCTTCGGGGTCCCAGCAATTCTGCTGTACTTCACGAAAGAACTGTCCTGAATCCTTCATCATACGTGCACTGCCTTTTTTATGATGATCCATGTAAACAAATCCTCCGTAGCCGTATTTCTGTTTCAAATCAGGCCAGCTCTCGGGTAAAATATGTGCGTGAATGTCTATTTTCATTATATATTTTGTTCGCAAGTGTGCATCAAACAAACCGGGGGTCAGCTTCCATCACGTGGCCGCAACTTTTGCAGGTACGCAGTTCTTCAGATGCATAGTAATTTTTAAAGTGTGGCAGAAAATCTTTCTCAATATCATTTAACTCAAAATAGGCCTCATGTAGTTTGGTATTGCATTTTTCACAAAACCACAAAAGTCCGTCAGTGAAGCCTTTTCCCGCCCTCACGCGTTCAATCACCAGCCCAATAGAACCTTCTGTTCTGCCCGGAGAATGGGGCACCTTAGGAGGCAATAAAAACATATCTCCTGCTTTTAATTTAATATCTACCGCTTTGCCCTCTTGTTGAGTTTTTACCACTATCTCCCCTTCCAACTGATAGAATAACTCTTCGGTTTCGTTGTAGTGATAATCTTTACGTGCATTTGGCCCACCCACAATCATTACAATATAATCTGAACCTTCAGGGTAAAGATTTTTATTAGCTACAGGTGGTTTTAATAAATGTTTATTTTCAGCAATCCATTGCTGCAAGTTAAAGGGTGCTTTCATAAATGAAGATTTTTGGTAAAATTAACAAAAAACCTGTTAATGAGAAGAAACCGCTTCAACTGATAGTTTTTTGAGCAAAGCCAAAATGTACAGTATAAATAATGGCAAAGGTGATTTGATGAAGTTAATCAGGTGGTTAAGTCCTGCTTTGGCAGTATGTTCAGTGAATACAAAATCCCACCAATGCCAGTAAACTGTATGCATAAAAACTAAAAGCAGTATCAACAGCACTAAATGAATTTTCACCCATAGTAAATTTAGTTCGGCAAATCTTAAAATACTTTGCTGCAAAAACAGCATCAACAGGCAGTAAGCTGAAAAATGGAGATGGGTCTCTGAAACCTGAGCAGATTCTACACTTATACTGATAAAACTAAAAGCGAGTATCAGCAGTGATGCAAATACAATTCTGAACAACACTTTCATTTCAGACCAACCTTGGAAAATTTTTTCACCCATATCACCCACAATAAAAAAATAACACCGTAAACAATAAAGGTAAAGGTGTATCTGTGATTAAAATCAAGGTATTCGGGTGCCTTAAACTGAATCATGGCCAGGGC
>DATGWX010000228.1:0-4081 GCA_035299275.1 Bacteroidia bacterium | reverse complement strand
TGCAGGTGCCGGAGTTTGCTGAGCCTGTGTGAACACAGCAACCAATAAAAAACATACAACTGAAATAAGCTTTAAACGCATAAACGGGTTTTAGGGCTCAAATTTACGTGTTTCTGCGGGTTATTTAATCTGTATAACCATATTCAGAATATATTTGCGCTTAAACTTAGCCTCAGGAACAGATGGACAAAATCCAAATGGTTAATCTTACGGACCAGCACAAAAAAATTCAGACTGAACTGAATGAAGCTATTCAGCGGGTAATAGCAAGCAGCGCTTTTATTAACGGACCTGAGGTAAAAGCATTTGCCGCTGAACTGGAACAGTATACCGGAGCCCGCCATGTAATTCCCTGTGCCAACGGTACCGATGCTTTACAAATAGCCATGATGGCCCTGGGACTTCAACCCGGTGACGAGGTAATTGTACCTGCCTTTACGTATGCTGCTACTGCTGAGGTGATAGGCCTTTTGGGATTAACCACCGTAATGGTGGATGTGAGCCCGCACACGTTTAACATAGAAGCCGATACCCTTGCCAAAGCCATTACCCCGAAAACAAAGGCCATTGTGCCCGTTCACCTGTTCGGCCAATGTGCCGATATGGAAAATATTTTACAACTGGCCGAAAAGCATCACCTGTATGTGATTGAAGATACCGCACAGGCCATAGGTGCAGTATATACGTTCAGTAACGGTACGCAAAAACAGGCCGGCACCATGGGCACCATAGGCACCACTTCTTTTTTCCCTTCCAAAAACCTGGGCTGCATGGGCGATGGCGGTGCACTCTTTACCAACGATGAAGCGCTGGCTCAAAAAATAAAAATGATTGCTCACCACGGCCAATCTACTCAATATGTACATGAGGTACTGGGCGTTAACTCCCGCTTAGACTCCATTCAGGCGGCTGTGTTGCGGGTAAAACTGCAGCACCTCAATGCTTATAAAGAAGCAAGGCAACACGTGGCCGCGGTGTATGACCGCGCTTTTGCCCAACACCCCAATTTGAAAATACCCACCCGGCAAGCCAACTCCACCCACGTGTTTCACCAGTATACCTTGCAACTGTGCGGCATTAACCGGCAAGAGCTCAGGGATTTTCTGGCAGAGAAACAAATTCCTACTGCGGTGTATTACCCCATACCGCTGCACTTTCAAAAAGCCTACGAAAGTTCACGGTACCCGAAAGGGAGTTTACCAACAACAGAAATTTTATGTACCTGTGTATTATCTTTGCCCATTAGTACCGAGCTTTCAGCTGAACAGCAACAGTACATTATAGAAAATATTTTAACCTTTTGCACCACAAAACACCAATAACTAACTGATTTATAGAAGATGAAAATTGCTATTGTAGGAACAGGATATGTAGGACTGGTTACCGGAACCTGTTTGGCTGAAACCGGAGCTGATGTTATTTGCATTGACATTGACACGAAAAAAATAGACAACCTTAAAAAAGGAATTCTGCCCATATACGAACCCGGACTGGAAGAAATGGTGAGCCGCAATGTGCAAAAAGGCCGCTTACATTTTTCTACCAATTTGGGCGAAAGCATTCAAAATGCTGAGGTGGTATTTATTGCAGTAGGCACCCCTCCCGGTGAAGACGGCAGTGCCGATTTAAAATATGTACTGGCCGTGGCTACTGAAATTGGTAAAACCATGAACCACCACCTGGTAGTGGTAACCAAAAGTACCGTACCTGTAGGAACTGCTGAAAAAGTGAAAAGTGCCGTGGCTGCTGCCCTTAAAGAGCGCGGTGCCGATATTCCTTACGATGTGGCTTCTAATCCTGAGTTTTTGAAAGAAGGTGCAGCCATTGATGATTTTATGAAACCCGATCGTATTGTGGTAGGCGTATCGTCTCACAAAGCAGAAGAAATCATGCACCGCCTGTACAAGCCATTTGTACTGAACGGACACCCCATTATTTTTATGGATATCCCTTCGGCTGAGATGACCAAGTATGCCGCCAATGCTATGCTGGCTACCAAAATCAGTTTTATGAATGACATTGCCAACCTGTGTGAAATTATGGGGGCCGATGTAAACCTGGTGCGCAAAGGCATAGGCAGCGACCCGCGCATTGGTAATAAATTTATTTACCCGGGCATTGGTTACGGAGGTTCTTGTTTCCCTAAGGACGTAAAAGCACTGGTGAAAACCGCTGCTGAAAACGGACACCGCATGCGCATTCTGGAAGCAGTAGAAGCCGTTAACGATGACCAAAAATCTGTGTTGTTTAACAAGGTGATGAACCGCTTTGCAGGCAATATAGAAGGCAAAGTATTTGCCATGTGGGGACTTTCTTTCAAACCCAAAACCGATGACATGCGTGAAGCACCTTCGTTGGTGATTATCGAAAAACTTTTAGCTAAAGGCGCTAAGGTAGTGGCTTACGATCCGGTAGCCATGCACGAAGCCAAACATACACTGGGAGATACTGTTGCTTTTGCTGATAATGAATATGACACCTTAAAAGGAGCCGATGCTTTATTGATTATTACAGAATGGCCGGAGTTCCGCTCACCTGATTTTAAACAAATGGGTGCTTTGCTCAACAACAAACTCATTTTTGACGGACGTAACATTTACGACTTAGCCGAAATGAACGAAAACGGATTTGAATACTATTGCATAGGAGTAAAAACAGTATAAAACATGGCCAATAAACGCATACTCATTACCGGTGCTGCCGGATTTTTAGGCTCTCACCTGTGTGACCGCTTTATTAAAGAAGGTTACGATGTTATTGGTATGGATAACCTGATTACCGGTGACCTCAAAAACATTGAGCACCTGTTCAAATTAAAAGAGTTTGTTTTCTATCACCATGATGTAAGCAACTTCATTCATGTACCGGGCCACCTCGATTATATTCTCCATTTTGCCTCACCGGCCAGCCCCATTGATTACCTTAAAATTCCTATACAAACCTTAAAGGTGGGCTCTTTGGGAACACACAATTGCTTGGGATTAGCCTTAGCAAAAAAGGCCCGCATACTGGTAGCCTCTACCTCTGAAGTATATGGCGACCCGCTGATACACCCGCAAACCGAGGAGTACTGGGGCAATGTAAACCCCGTGGGCCCGCGTGGCGTATATGATGAGGCCAAGCGTTTTCAGGAGGCTATCACCATGGCCTACCACACCTACCACGGAGTAGAAACACGTATCATACGTATTTTTAATACCTACGGCCCGCGCATGCGACTGAATGACGGACGTGTGTTACCAGCTTTTATCGGGCAGGCTTTACGCGGTGAAGACCTTACCATGTTTGGCGATGGCTCACAAACACGCGCCTTTTGTTACGTGGATGATTTGGTGGAAGGCATTTACCGCCTGCTGATGAGTGATTATGCTCAACCGGTAAACATTGGCAACCCCGATGAAATTACCATCAAAGAGTTTGGTGAAGAAATTTTAAAACTTACCGGAGCCCAGCAAAAACTTATTTCACTCCCTTTACCTACTGACGACCCTAAACAACGCAAGCCCGATATTACCAAAGCCAAAAACATTTTGGGCTGGGAACCTAAAGTAAGCCGTGCCGAGGGTTTAAAAATTACCTACGAATATTTTAAAAGCCTGCCCAAAGAAGATTTATACAAATACGCCTACCCGAAAGAGTTTGCGAAGAAGTAGGTGTTCTTTTGTTGTGTAGTAATGCACACGTTGCAAACGATTACAGTTAAGTTGGAAGTCTAATTTTTCCACCGGTAATAATTATAGATATCTCTTGCAAGGATGGCAATCAGCTTTTCGGTATTTTCATAATTCTCATTTGCATTCATTACAAAAACTGAAATTGTTAAATGGCCCTTAACCGGCAAATAAATAATTCCAACATCATTGCAGGCAGCAATCAGGGTGTCATTCCATGAACCTGTTCCCGTTTTGTGAGCCACCTTGATGCTGTCGGGTAATTGCCCCATCAACCGCAAATGCGAGGTAGAATCATTGATCATAAAATTAAGCAGGTATTTGGTGTTTGCCTCATTCAATATCTTCCGTTCATGAAAAGCCTCCAGCAAGCGGGTCATGGCAACCGGAGTGCTCGTATTTTCATACAT
>DATGWX010000227.1:0-4707 GCA_035299275.1 Bacteroidia bacterium | reverse complement strand
AAATAAATGTAGCGGATGAATACAGAGTTACTGATTGCTAATCTTACCAACCCCACTCTGCTTTTTTTTATACTGGGCGTATTAGCGGTGAAAATAAAAAGCGACCTGGTTATTCCCGAGTCATCGGCTCGTTTTATTTCGCTTTACCTGTTATTTTCTATTGGTTTTAAAGGTGGTCAGGAGTTAGCTCACAGTCCTTTCACTTCAGAAATTGCCTGGTCATTGGTTTTTGGAATTGCGTTAGCATCTCTAATCCCGTTATATACGTTTTACATTCTTAAAAGAAAGTTGTCTATCTATGATGCAGGGGCCATTGCATCTGCTTATGGTTCAGTAAGTGCAGTTACCTTTGTGGCGGCAGCCTCTTTTCTGGAGAACCAACAGATTATGTTCGGTGGTCACATGGTGGCGGTAATGGCCTTTATGGAATCGCCTTCCATCATTGTAGGAGTTACTATGATTATGTTGTACGACACTCAAAATAAAAAGAGTGTCAATATCAGGGAGGTTTTTACACACTCACTTACGAACGGAAGCGTATTGATGATTGTAGGCAGCTTACTTATCGGGTTAATAGCTGATTCAAAACAGGCAGAAGGTATTAAGCCATTCACTACAGATATATTCAAAGGTTTTTTAGCGCTCTTTCTTTTGGAGATGGGCATGGTAACGGCAAAAAAGTTTACTGCCTTTAAAACATACGGTGGTTTTGTTACCTTGTTTGCTATGCTTATACCATTGATTAACGGATCTGCTGTGGCGGCATTAAGCGGGATAGTTACAGCAGATATCGGTAACCGATTTATGTTTGCAATTCTTGCTGCCAGTGCGTCTTACATAGCAGTACCTGCTGCTATGCGACTGGCAGTACCCAAAGCAGATCCGGGATTATACATCCCCATGGCCCTGGCAGTTACTTTCCCAATGAACATTACTTTGGGTATGCCCTTGTATATGTGGGTTGCTCAATCAGTATGAGTAAAAAGTGAGTAGGATATTTTTACTACACCATTACTTCAGAATAATAAATCGTTGATTTATTTCTGTATATCGGTTGGGTAAATGCTGATTAATTTAGGACTGTTAAGACTGAAGTAACCATATCCGTTCTCTATGTTTCCGTACAATCGAATGGGGTCGCCTGTGCTGCGGTTTAAAAGCGTTCCTGATTTTTTCTGTGTATCCAAAAAATAGTAATAGCCTTTCTCAATGCACGACACCATCACATTAATCGTATCATTGAGGTACGTGTGGGGCAAATAGGAGGTCACTTGTATTTTCCCGTGCCGTTCATTTACATCAGCGTATAAATTTATAGTGGGATTAGTTTTGAAAATCTCTTTAAACAAGGGGTCTAAACGATCATGAAAAATACTGCCATTATTTTTTTCTTTTTCCAAAGGATACACATAACTCATGTAATAACTGTCAGGCAAAGGGTTGGCATTAAATTCAACGATTACCTTTATGGCGCTATCACCAAAATTTTTGAGTTTTTGTGCTTTGTAAGTCTGTACGCTGATTTTTTCAGGCATAGTAGAGGAGGCAATAACCGTTTTGCCCGTTGACTTTTGAAACGCTTTCAGCAAGTAGGTTTGCCCGGGTTCAAGTTTTAATTTATCAGAAGTGTATATACCAAATTCTTCATGCTGTAAAGTATCGGAAAGGCCATTGCCTGAGATGGTCACAATGGCATCGCGCACACAAAACTGGTTGAGTTGTTCCAACCCGGTGCTTCCGCTTTTAATGATGCCATTGCTATTTGTTACGCTAACCCAAATATGACCATTGATGGTTAAAGAGGAATTGATAACCAGTTTATCCGCTTCAGGGTTGATATCAGTTTCCAGAGGTTCGGGCATGCAGCTTTGGGATAGTGTGCACAAAGCCAGAGCAAGTAATAACAGAAGTTTGTTGATCATAATTTAGAATTTTATCTGGTAGCTGATGTATGGAACAAAACCCAATAAACCCAGTTGAGCGTAGGTATATGAGCCATTGTCATTTTTAGACGTGAGTACACGATAAGGCTGAGCACGGTTATAAATATTGTAACACCCCAACTGCCATTCGCTGTATTTTATTTTTTTACCTTGTTTGTGCCAGCTTATTCCAACGTCAAGGCGATGTGTAGAGGCAAACTTAGCAGAGTTGGTTTTACCGTAAACAGGTATTTCAATCAGTTCACCAGAGCCTGGTGCAGGAACATAATAATGCCCCGTACGTGGTGTAAACCGAGAACCGGTGGCAAATACCCACACCGCATTTACTGAAAGGTTTTTATTTATTTGGTAGTTGCCGTTTACAGAGATGTCGTGCCTGCGGTCGTATCTGGCATAAAAGGTTTGAGCCAGATTTACGGAATCAAAATTGCGTGTGGCCCAGGATAAGGTATAAGCTACCCAGCCGGTAAACTTACCATTTGATTTCTGTACCATAAACTCAGCACCGTATGCATTCCCTTCACCTTGTGCCACATCTTCTACAGCAGGCATAGTAATACTGGAACCTTTCCCCTCAATAAATTCACTTACACCACTCATTTTTTTGTAATAGGTTTCAATGCTGTAAGTGATATTTTTTTCCTTTGGTGATGTAAAGTAGCAGCCCAGAGTGAAATGGTCAGCTACTGCGGGCTTCAATTGCTCATTAGTAGAAAACCATATATCAGTAGGCATAGAAAAGGAGCTGCTGCTAATGAGGTGCATGTATTGTACCATGCGCGAGTAGCCTGCTTTGATAACGGTATTTTCTTTGGGTTGATAGGCCAGCATTAATCTTGGCTCAACATTGGTGTATGTTTTATGGGCACTTGAAGAGCCTGAAAAAACTACTCCGCTTTGCATTAACCACCGCTGATTAAACTGTCTGTTGTAGCTAACGTGTGCAGCAAACTCAGAGGTGTTTGTTCCCTGTGAGGTGGTGTCTGTTACTCGTCCGTTTTCAGTAAGTGACTTAGCCCGGTAAGCCATAAAATGATGTTTTGTTAGGTAAAATCCAGTGCCGAAGGTGTTCTTGCCTTTTGTGTATTCGGCTCTTACTTTATAGCCCAAATCAGCTATACCCGAACCCAGGTGCAGGTTATTGCCGGCAAATGAGCCATCAACAGCATACTTGTATCGTGTATAATGGACAGTTTGTTGTGCAGTAAAATTTTTATTTGCATACTTCCAGTTCAGTGCAAAAGCATTGTTGCTGAAATTGGTTCCGGCATTCAGTAGATCACTGTTGTTGGGTAATTCTTCATCTGTTGCCTGAAGCACATCATTCCCTTTGTAAGCAGTAAAGCTGAGAGTTTGCGTATTATTAATTCGGGAGGTTAATTTGAGGTTAATGTCTTGAAAATAATAGGGGAGGTCTCTTCCGGCAATTTTAAGCGTTTGGTCTAAGTATGATCTGCGGTAGCCCAAACTATAAGACAAGCGATTTTTCACGAGTGGTCCGCCTGTTGATATTTTTGCCGACAGTGAACCCAGAGTTGCCTCAGCCTGATGTTGTGTAAAGTTTCCGGAGCGTGTTTTTATTTCCATTACACTGGAGAGTCGTCCGTTATATTTGGTCTGAAAAGGACCTTTGGTCATTTGTACCTCTTCCAAAATATCACTGTTAAATACAGAAAATAAACCCAAGGCATGCGCAGGATTGTATACTACTGCTTCATCCAATAATATCAGGTTCTGGTCATTCCCACCTCCGCGTACATACATGGTGCTGCTTCCGTCCCCGCCACGTTTTACTCCTGGCATCAACTGCATTACTTTCAATACATCCTGTTCACCGGCAAGGGAGGGCAGTTGCTTTATTTCTTTTTGAGATAGTTTTACAGTCCCCGCATCAGCTGCCAGGGTTGACGTGAGTGATTTGTTTTTGTCGGCTTTAACTACTACTTCCTTCAGTGTTTTTTCCTCCGCTTTTGCTTTTAACCGGATGAATTTGTTTTCGCTCAGTTTAACCGGAACCTGCATTTTACTGTATCCGAGATAAGTAATATTTAATACGTAGTTGCCGGGTTTCAGGTTGAGAATAAATACCCCTTTGTCATTGCAAACAGTTGCTAAACTTGTACCTTCAACACTCACCAATGCTCCGGCCAGTAATTCGGCAGTTGCTTCATCAGTAACAACTCCCGACAGTGAGAGCATTTGGGCTTGCGTGGTTTGGAAAGCACAAAGGAGAATAAACAGGATACAATAACGCATGTTGGTTTTTAGTTACCTACCTGACAAAGCAAGTTGTACCTAACGCTGCATGCCGTTGTGAAAAAAGATGAATTTTTTTTAAAAATCCCTGTGTTTAGGGGCTTTACGCGGGATGCTTTTTTTAATTGACTGTAACTACCCCGGCAAGTTCATGCCCAATTTTACTTCCCAAAGCCACACCCATACCATTGAGTTTTATACCTATGCTTATGTGGGGGGTGATGCGTTTTACTTCAGGCAGTTTCTCTTTTCCAAAGCCCATAATGCCTGTCCACCGGTCGGTGATGTGAAATTTTTTCCCCGGAGCAATTATTTCTCTCAGGTAGTATTCCAGCTTTTCCTGTATTTGAGGGTTCAGTTCAAAGGTGGTGGTTTTTTCCTTTTCAAAGTCAAGGTTTCTGCCACCCCCGAATAAAATGCGATTGCCAAAATTTCTGAAATAATAGTACCCTTCATCAAAATTGAAGGTGCCTTGTAAACTAAGTCCTTCAATGGGCGAGGTGATGAG
>DATGWX010000226.1:0-1891 GCA_035299275.1 Bacteroidia bacterium | reverse complement strand
CTATAAAGGCTCCAATGATGCGGCTTTTTGGTCGCTAACAGAAACCAGCACCAACAGCCTGCAAATTCAACTCACCGGATGGAGAGACCGCACCGGAATTTATGATTTTATGGAATTTGAAACCATGTTCTGGAGCAGCTCTGAATTAAACTCCAACTATGCGTGGAATGCCTACTTTGATGGCCGAAATAACGATGCACTCATCACCAACACCAAAAAAACTTTCGGGTTGTATGTACGTTGTGTAAAGGATTAAAAGCTGTTGATTGTATTGCGAAGTTTTACCAACTTATCCAACAAAGCTTCTACCTTATCTAACGCAATCATATTTGCTCCGTCAGATTTGGCATTTTTAGGATCCGGATGTGTTTCCATAAAGATACCGTTTACCCCTGCTGCAATTCCTGCACGTGCAATAGTTTCAATTAACTGAGGTAATCCTCCGGTTACACCGCTGCTCTGATTAGGCTGTTGTAAAGAGTGTGTAATATCCAGCACCACAGGATAGCCCAAACCTTGCATGGTTGGAATACCACGGTAATCCACCACCAAATCAGTATAGCCCAGCATGGTTCCTCGCTCAGTAATAGCAATATTGTTGTTTCCTGATTCCTTTACTTTATCAATGGCAAATTTCATTGCTTCAGGAGAAAGAAACTGCCCCTTTTTAATGTTCACTATTTTACCTGTTTTAGCCGCAGCCACCAGTAAATCTGTCTGGCGACATAAAAAAGCCGGAATCTGAAGTACATCAACATACTCGGCTGCCATAGCTGCTTCCTGACTCTCGTGAATATCTGTTACAGAAGGTAAATCCAACGCTGTACAAACATCTTTAATAATCTTTAACGCGCCTTCATCACCAATACCTGTGAAGGAATCTAAACGCGAACGGTTGGCTTTGCGGTAAGAAGCTTTGAATACGTATGGAATGGAATATGCAGCACACAGTTTTTTCATGTGCTCAGCAACGGTATAACAGACCTCATCTCCTTCTACAACGCAAGGTCCTGCAAACAAAAAGAAATTATCGGCTAACAGTTCTGTTTTACCGGCTTTTAATGATGTAATCATATTGTAAATTTATGGTGCAAAGGTAACTAAAAAGGGCTGTATAATATACAGCCCTTTCTTCCCGTATCTGTTCTGTTTTAGTAGGAGTAGAATGAGAATACACCTCTGCCCCCACCCGGATAAATGCCTTCAATTACTATTTGTCCGCGCACGTTCTCCAGGTCTTTTATTAAAACATTTATATCTGTGTATGTTTTTTTGTTGAGCGAAGTAATCACAAAACCTTCAGGAATATTCATACTTCGAATACGACCGTTACGAATATTGCTTACCTGAATACCGGTGGTAATACCAAGTTTTTGCTTCTCAGATTCAGTAAGTAATTTAAAATCGGCACCCAGAATATTGGACCCCACTTTGCCTCTGTTGAGTATGGACGACATATTATCCTTGTTAGTAAGCGTAAGAGTTACACTGGTTGGTTTACCATCTCTCAACAGGATAATTGACATTTTATCACCCGGGCGGAAATAGCTGATTTGCTCATCGTAAATGGCTTTGCTGTCAATTTCTTTGTTGTTTACCTTAACAATTACATCACCCTCTTTTATACCGGCCTTAAAACCCGGAGCATCTTCCACGGTATATTGCACATACACCCCTTTATCTCCTTCGAGTTTCAGTTTATCAGCCAGTTGTGCATCAATGTCTCTTACCTCAATACCTGTAAACCCGCGCTGTACTTCACCATGTTCAATCAGGTCTTTCACTATTTTAGCCACAATATTTACCGGAATAGCAAAACCATATCCGTTATACGAACCTGTATTGCTGGCAATGGCAGTATTGATGCCTACCAGTTCACCGTTGAGGTTAA
>DATGWX010000225.1:0-4077 GCA_035299275.1 Bacteroidia bacterium | reverse complement strand
AGTCATTGGAATCCCTCCGAAAAGTGATGCAGTCATGTTACCTGCACCTTGTGCAATCAACTCCCTGTTAGGAGGGGATGTTCTGGACCACGGGTCAATTTTATCTATTGCTTCCAATGATAACAACGTTTCTATAGACGCTACTATAGCCAATGTTATAGCAATTTTATAAACTTTGATGTTTGACAAAGCGTCCCAGTTAGGTAGTGTGGTGTTTTGAAAAAAGGCATCAAAACTGTTTATAGAAGGTACGTTTACCAAATGATCAGGACTAAGCAGTAAGGTTTCATTTGTAGCGAAAATCATACTCAATACAATACCCAGTAAAACCACCACAAGCGAACCTGGTACAGTTTTTAATTTTTTGGCAACTACTTTTTCCCAAAAGAAGAGTACCCCTATGCTCAATACGCCAATTAACAGGATACCGTATTCGATGTGCTTTAAAGAATGGATAAAAATAGTGAGAGAACTTGTTTCCACATCCTTAGGCAAATGATAGGTCTCGTTTAAATCCTGCTCGGCAATATTAAATTGCTCCACACCCATTTCCTCAATATCATAACCTATCATGTGCGGAAACTGCTTCATGATAAGCAGGATGCCTATAGCCGAAAGCATTCCTTTGATTACACTGTTGGGAATGTAATTAGCAATAGATCCCAGTTTCAGTAAACCCAATGTTATTTGTATGGCACCGGCTATAAACACAGCCACCAAAAACATATCAAAAGACCCCAACTGACTGATGGCCGCTAAAACAATTGCCGTTAAACCTGCTGCAGGACCACTTACACTTAAAGAGGATTTACTTATGGCACCCACCAATAAACCTCCGGTAGCACCTGTAATCAATCCGGCAATAAGGGGAGCGCCTGAAGCATGTGCAATACCTAAGCACAGCGGAATAGCGACAAAGAATACAGCTAAACTTGCAGGTAAATCGTTTTTGATGTTTTTAAAGAAATCTTTCATATAGCTGTAAAAAAATAAAGCAACAGTGTGTGCTGTTGCTTTGATATATATAGTAAGGAATTATTTTGCTTTTTTGCGTTCGAGCATTTGTCTCAGGATGTCTTTGAAAGCATCGGGTTTTTTATACCCCACTTCCATTACGAACTCATTCTTTTTAGGGAAATAAAAGACTGTTGTGGGGTAGCCTGAGAGTTGATTGTTGGAAATAACTCCTACAAACTGATCTCCGGTGTATTTCTTACCGTTATAAGTATAGGTGGCACCGGCTATTTCAGGATTAAATTTAACAGGAACAAAATCTTTGTTTATAGTGGCTATAATTTCTGCGTTGGCAAATGTTTCACGATCCATAACCTTGCACCATCCGCACCAGTCGGTGTATACATCTACCACCATTATTTTATTTTTCTTTTTGGCTATCTCGTAGCCTTCGTTCCATCCCAGCCATTTTAATTCTTCTGTAGCAGGTATGAATGCAAAAAACAACAAGGCAACAACTGGTAAAGCAAGTAACTTTTTCATCTTATCTGATTATTAATAATTTCAAAAATACGACACTACTGGTTAGCAAACAATATGCCTGGATTGATTTTAACGGGTGAAGAGGTTGATTAATTTGTAAGTTTCTTCAAAATGAACGCCTTGTTTTACGCCACGTTCGTTGCCTAGCCTCACTATAACAAGGTTTTTGTGAGGTACTACAATAATGTACTGGCCAAGTATTCCCCTGGCATAATGAACCGGACGCCCTTCATAAGTAGTGAGCCACCATTGGTAACCATAAAAATCACAAATGTCTCCTTTTTCTGTTTTTACCATGTTGGGGGTTAGTGCAGCCTGAAGAAAGGCAGAAGAGATAACCTGCTTACCTTTCCAATTACCCTCATGCAATACCAGATTACCTATGCGGGCAAAATCGGTAGCATTGCTGTTGATGCAGCAATATGCCTTTTCATTCCCGTTCTCTTTGTCTAAACTCCATAGGGCTGTATGTTCAGCCTGAACAGGAACCCAGAGTTTCTCTGAGCAATAATCAGCCAGTTTTTTTCCCGTGGCTTTTTCCAGCACCATTTGTAAGGTTTGGGTATCTCCGCTTTTGTATTTCCAAACTGTGCCCGGGGAGTATTTTACTGAAAGGGAATTGATAAGTGAATGAAGGTCTTTGCCGTAATATGCTTGTGTAGAGTGACAAAAGGGGGTGGTGTAATCTTCTTCAAAGTTCAATCCTGAACTCATGGTTAGTAAATGTCTGATGGTAATAAGCTTTTTATCACCGTTGGCAAACTCGGGCAAATAAAGAGCAACTGCATCATCAATACTTTTAATTTTTCCTTCATCAATAGCAATTCCGGTAAGTAGCCCCACTACACTTTTGGCCACAGAAAAAGAGTTTGACAAGCTGTTGGAGGAGTAGCCGTCCCAATACTGTTCATGCAGGAGAGAATCATTTTGTACGGCAACAATGGCCACTGTTCCCAGATTTTTGAAGAAAGTTTCTTCCTCTTCAGTTAATCTGGTGGTATTGATTCGGCTGCTTTGCGGCCAATTAACCCCGCCCAAAGCTTTTACAGGTCTATTATAAAAGATGGTATAGTCGTTTAAATCAGGAGTTGTATGAATAAATGCGCGGGCCACATACTCATAACCGCACAGCACCAATGTGCAATACATGAGTAGCAGTAAAGAGATAAGGCCGGTGAGCCATTTTACTATTTTCAGTTTCAAACTTGCGTGAAAATAATTCTCTGTCGGTAAAATCAACAGAAATATATATAAACAGCTGTTAAACCGTTGATTTATTTCTCAATATAATCTTGCATCAGGCTTTGAAGGTAAGCCTGTCCCAGTTTTATTTTTCGGTTTGAACTGTCAGCTACTACAGTATGGTACGGATAAGAAATACGTTTACCAATGTTATCGAATACCAGAGATTCATGTGAGTCAATCCAGCCGAAACCATCGTTGTAAGTATACCAGGCAAATGATTTTGCATTCTTGCTTAACAAATTTTTGCTGTAAGGAAACTGCTTGGAGTTTTTGCCGAGGGATTGAAGTATCGTAGCTGAAATATCAGTTTGGCTGCCTGTGGTTTTACATTTAGTACCTCTCAGTTCAGGTTTTAATGCGCCCCCGGTAATAAGCAGCGGTATTCTGAATCTTCCTGGAACGCTCAAATCAACGTAATTCTTAGGAAGGCGATGTCCATGGTCAGCCACCAAAATAATGAGTGTATTATTATACCAGGGTTGTTTTTGTGCATTGTCCATAAACTCCTTCAGGGCCAAATCACTGTACCAAACGGCATTTCTGAATTTATCTTCCTCCTTTTTCTTGGGGAATTTATGTTTCACAGGAATTTCAAAAGGTTCATGACTACTTAGGGTAAGCATGCTGTAAAAGAAGGGTTCCTTTACTTGGTTCAGGTCTTTAATCAACCGGTTAAAAACAATGCCGTCATGGGCTCCCCATTTCGAATTCATGTCCTTTTTCTCAAAACTATTTTTGTCAATAATTTTTTCGAAACCGCTGTGGTAAAGATAGGCCCGCATATTGGCAAACTCTGATTCACCACCGTAATAAAATGCCGTACTGTAATTTTGCTGAACAAAAGGAGCGGTAATCACCGGTAACTTCTCCATTTTTTCAGGTTGAGAAATAATAGAAGCCGATGGTTGAGAAGGGTAGCCGCTCAATACAGCTACAATTCCTTTATCTGTTCTGTCCCCACTTGCGTAGATGTTGGTGAACAATAATCCCTCGTTAGAGAGTTGATGGAACCCGTCAGTAACTCCCTTTTCTCCGCCCAAACTTTCTATCACGTCAGCTGTCCAGCTTTCCAAAAGAATAACCATTACGTTGGGTTGGTTTACTTCGGTCAATGCGGTAGTGTCGGTATAATTTTCTTGCACATAAAGTGACCGTGTGATTTTTTCAGCCTCTAGCATATCCATGTACTCGTATGGATTTTTGCTCATCATGCCACCGGTATTAAAAACACTGTAAATGATGTTCCAAGGAGTATTTACAGCGGTATGATTCAACACAGCATGGTGTGAATAGAATACTGCACTCTGGTTAATAGGAACAACGCCAACACTGCCC
>DATGWX010000224.1:0-10153 GCA_035299275.1 Bacteroidia bacterium | reverse complement strand
GATGTTACTTCTGTGAGCGAGTACGTATTAAATGAGGCTACTGTTGAACAATTGTTTGATGCTTCAGAAGATGTTACCTTTCAGATAAGCGGAGGTTTAACGGCAGATTATTTTAAGCCGGAGCAAGTTGCAGGGGATGATAATAAACAACTCATTGCGGGTATTGTAGCGTTGGCCTCGTGGGTTACCGGTATTGGTGCCATAATTCCGATTCACCGCTTTATGTTGGGTACAAATGGCAAAGGATTTAAGATTTTCTGTATGTATTTCTGTACCTTAAGTGGTTGTGGATTTATTCTGTTGGTAGATGGAATTCTGTTGGTTATGAATGGAGAAGGCGACCAATACATTAATAACAGTAAATTTATTATGTGGTAATTAAAAAAAATATATATTTGTTAAAATAAACTTTTAAATACATGAAAAAATTAACTCTAACCTTGGCATTTTTTGTATGCCTTCTTAGTGCTGGTTTCGCCTCTGATTACAAATTAGATGAAGCAGCAGTTGATCAAATGTTTACTGCATCAACAGATGTTACTTTCAGCCCTGAGGCACAAGCAGCGTTTGCAGCCAACCCAACCACAGTAACCGGAGAAAAAACAGTTGCTATGTTCTTGGTTTGGAACTTTTTCTGCGGAGGTCTTGCTCTTCACCGTAAGTACATGGGCAGCGACTGGAGCAAATTGTGGTGGAAATACTTCTGCATTCCAGTTGCAGGTGGTGTAGCCAGTTGCGGTGACTTCCTTTACGTGTTGATTAAAGGACAGGATGCCTTAGACAATTATGACGGAAATGACGATTGGTTTGTTTGGATGTAATCCTTACACCATAAGTAAAAAAAGCGCCTTCATGGCGCTTTTTTTTTGAACTATAGTGAACGAAATGTCAATTAATCGGGAAGTAATTTCAGTACAAATTCTTTCCGGCTGTTATTGAAGTTCCTTTTAAGGGTATAATTTTTCTTTTGTGCCAGAAACTCAGTTCGGGTTATGCCACCCATATAAAAACGCTGGAAGAAAGAGAAGCCGATTAATACACCACTGGCATAGTACTGTTTCCATATGCCTAATCCGGTTATTCCCAGCCCCAGCGCTTGTAGTGTAACACTCAGTATACCTTCACCCCAATAACCCGCATAAATTTGCCCCGTACCCGGAATAATAGAAGATAGTTTTTTTGCTTTCTCTACATCTTTCAGGCGGGGTATGCTTGAACCTGCATACAGGCTTTCAACTTCCTGCTTCATTTGTTGTTTTTGTTCAGCAGAATTTCCACTTGCACTGATGTATTGCAGCAGCACTTCTTTGGCTTCGGTCCACCGGTTGCTTTCATTGAGAATAAGGGCATAAAGCGGATAGGCATTGACTGATAAAAGGGTGTCAGAAACAAAAGCCTTCAACTGCAGTATTTGCGACTCAGCATTTTCAAATGAGGAATTAAGGTAGGCTGATAAAGCTGTTTTATACCTGGCGGCATACTGCATGGAATCATTCAAGCCATAGTACGTAATACGTGACAGGCATTGTTCAGCGGCAGCGTAGTTGCTACGCATCAGGTAGCAGTCACCCTTCCTCATCAGGGCGTGTGTTTTCTGCATGTTATCTACAGACAGGTAGGCCGCCTTATCATACCAAATACCGGCCTGCTGGTAATCGGCCAGTTGAAAAAGGCTATCGGCTTTTTGCAAAACTTTTTCTGCAACAACCTCAGTTGAATATCCTGCGAAGGGGAATATGCAAATCCAGCAAAATAGAATTATATATCTCATTGTTTCTTTGTGTGCGAATAGTTTTTACGCTCATTACACTTCCCCAAATGTTACCGACATAAAAAATCGAGAATACACTGGCAGCAGCAATAAACTTAGCATCCTTAGGCCCGTCTTTAATGTAATTCTCTACAGCCACAGCACCAAATACTACACAAGGCATAAGGGTAGCAATCGCCTGGCCTTTATAACCGGCATACAATTTTCCAGAACCGGGCAATACAGCTGAGAACACACCGGCTAAAACGGGCGAGCGTTGCTTTACTTTTTTAAGCTCATTTCTGTAAGTGAAAAGATTTTTTTGTTCCGTAGCGCAGGCAAAATTTGTGTAAGTGAATTGTGCAGCCGCAGAGTCAAAAAGGGAGTATTTTTTTTGCAACAGGTAGCCGGTTGATTGTTGAAAGAGGCGTAACTCCTGTTGTAATGAATCCTGAACAGGCAAATTGGAAATAGCTACTTCTGCCTCAGCATACCTGCCTGAGTAAAGCAGCTCAAATGTTTTGTAATAACTGCCTTTGATGTATGCAGGAGAGGTGGAACTTATTTTTTTAAAATAAACAATACTGCTATCCAGCTGCTTCATGTTGTAGAACGTCCACCCCATAAGGTAATGAATGCTATCGGTTTGCTCAGCGTTGGCTTTGGTTAACAGTTCAGGTTGACGCAGCAATACAAGAGCATCATCAAATTCTCTGTTGTTAATCAGGTAATCGATAAACTGAAGTTCATCACTCACTGTTTTGGTAGAATCTGTTTGTTGAGCCATTGCAGGAGTGCACAGCGCAAACCATACAATAAATCTTACAGCAGCAATAAGTTTAATGTGCATGTTTGAAGGTGTACTGTTCAACCGGGTCAATTATTCTTCGTTCTTTTGTAAACTGAGAAGGTCTCAGGTCAATCAAGGTAAATTGCGTACAGCGCGTAAGACGGTCGGCTGTTAGTGCAATGCCTTTTACCATTCCGTAATGTTGTATACATTGTTTACTGAAATTGGAGCAGTTAATTACATAAGGGCAATTGGCTGATAGCTGAGGAGAAATCCCTTTCTGGTACATGAATAATAAACTACCAAACGTGAGTGTAACCGGATTGTATTTGACCAATACGTTTTTGCTGTTTTTGAAAAGGAACTCCGGTTTCCTTCTGTCATACCTTTTTTCAGCAAAATCCTGCTTTTCCAGCATCACCTTGTTCAAACTGTTGGTTTGTGCCACAACTTTTTGAACGAGTAAACTTACAGATATAACGAGGAATAGGATAAGAGTTTTTTTCATTTTTTGGGTTTATCAGTTGAAGGCGAAATTACTTTAGCTGAGGCCGGAATCTTATAGTTAAGGTAAGTGTCCTCAACGGCTGCATTCAGTACCAGATTGGTATAGGTGCGTCTGGTTATCAAAGAATCTTTTTCGCCAAAGTAGTCAAACTCAGTTATGGTAAAAGGCATCTTTATGCTTCCAACGGTTTGGTAGTTGGTATAATATGATTTTTGA
Organism: Bacteroidia bacterium; assembly: GCA_035299275.1. Classification (GTDB taxonomy): domain Bacteria; phylum Bacteroidota; class Bacteroidia; order UKL13-3; family UKL13-3; genus JAGPCK01. Next base: position 6,889 of record DATGWX010000224.1, on the reverse strand, counting down.
ACGGGCTTGTTATTGGCATCGAAAAAACCCAGAAATATGGGTAAGTAATTTTCGTGAGCAATCTCAGCTTTCTTTATTATTTTAGACGGACCAACCGGCATCCAGGTGGTGATGACAATTTTATTTTCAAAGCGCGTACTTACCAATTTATAACCCAAAGCAGCCAGACCCATATCATTGATGCTGCCGGAAAAAAAGCTGTAAAACAAACTGTTTTTTGAACTCAGGTCGAAACCCTGCATCAGAGTAACGGTGTTCTGTTTTACATTATAATCTTTGTATTCGCCATTGGCATTGGTGAACACAATTTTTTCAAAAGGTGAGGTGAAACGGGTAACCATAGTTCCTCCGGAAACGCGGTAGTACAAATCACTTTTTACAGTAAAGGATTGCCCTTTATGCAAACTTTTAGAAATCAGGGTTAGTTTGATCTTGTCAACTTTTTCCTGAAGTGGGGCAAATGAACACAGCAGCAGGGTGATACAAGCGGCAGCAAAATTTTTGAACATCGTCAAATTTACATTTTCAACCAATATTTCAAAAGCAGTAACTCAAATACTTATTCAGTAAACATAAAAAAGCCACCCGTCAATTGACAGGTGGCAGGTATTATGGTGTGGTTTAGGTGTTATTCGATAACCAGTTTTCTGGTGTGGTTTCCTCTTTCGTCAAGTATTTGAACTAAGTAAATACCCTTGGGGAGTTCATTTGTGTTGATGTTCATTTGCTTGCTGTTTCCTTTGGCAGATAACATTAGAGCACCCTGCAAATTCAGAATATTGCACTGTTGTATAGCACGGTCACTTACTATGGTTATTGCTTCACGGGCAGGATTAGGGTAAACAAGCAAGGCAACTGAGTTAATTTCCTTGGCAGAGGTTGGGGTTAAAGGTTCAGCGGTATATAATTTACGTCCGTAATAAATAAACCCGTTACCTATGTTAAAGTAAATACTTACTGAATCGGGAAGACCGGTAGCGTTGCGGTGATAAGCCATAGAATCAGAGAATCCGGATGTGGATTGTCTCACAATGGTCATCAACTTACCTGATGAAAACGAAAATCCGTTGTAGATAAAGTTAGGTGCGAGCCCGTTTCCTGAATACTGAGAATCAACCACCAATGACAGGTTACCGTTGGCATCGTAAGAAAAATATTGAGACCGTTGTTCATACACGCTGTCTTTGTATTGCAGGTACATGTAGGCAGGGAAATAGCGGTGTGAAGTCATTCTGTTTTGCGCGTCCCAGGTGAGTTTCATGCGGTACAGTACAGCGTAGTCATTGTTGCTGGTAAGTGCATAGTCAACATCAACCGGGTTGTTGGCGGCATCGTAAGTTATTTTGGTAGTCCAATTGAGCGAGTAAACACCTGAAATAGTTTTTGTATATGAATCAAAGCGATCGGCTTTTCCGGCAGCGTTGTAGTAAATACTATCAACCATAACAGTTGTTTGAGTTAACGTGTTACCGTCATAAAAACTATCTACGTGGTTGTAATAAGTCAGTTTGCCACCGGCATTGTAACCGGTTTGGTAAATCCATTTTACCCTGAAATGAAGCGTATCAACAGAAGTGGCCTTTGACCAGGCAGTGAGCAGTTTTCCTGCACCATCATAAGTTGTAGTACCCTCGCTCCAGCTTTGGCGAACCAATGTTCCGCTGTTGTTATAAAAATTTTCACTAAAGAGCACGTCTCCCTTGCTGTTGGTTGTAACAACTTCTTTGGTATTGTTCTGGTATGAACCGTTTGACCACAACTGGCCCAAAGCAGTAAGTTTTCCATTTAACAGAATAACCTGTTGTGCTTTTTGTAAAGGTGTGGTTAGGTCAGGCCCCGGGTAGAACTGCGCGTGGCAATAAGAAGTAATGAGTCCTAAAGTTAAGATTAGTGTAGATTTTAATTTCATGTGATGTGTTTAATTTTCTGCAATCTATGCGAAAGATTATGAAAGCAGATACCACAAAATACGTATTTATTCAGTTGGGGCATACTGCCGTTAGGTAGCAACGGGTGTATTTTTAGAGCGTATTTTTCAAATAATTTGCCCTATTTTTGTCCTCAAATTCATCCCCGAGATATGTATAACGAACAATACAACAAGAAAGTAACCGAATTACGTAAACTGGTTAACTATGAAGTGCTTGATGTGCCCCGCATAGTGGAACTGATGAAAGAAATACGTGAAATAGTGAAGTCTGTAGGCGATCCATTGGTAGTAAAAACGCTGCGTTTGGTATACGAAAACATTGAGGAAAACGGTTCACTGGTAATGAACTACCTGGAGGATGAAGAAGACCTGACTAATCTGGAATACTTTGCTGATTTACTTAAAGACGCGAATAACAAGTATAACCGCCAGGAGATTGAAGACATCATGAAGACCTTGTTGGGATTACCACTGGAGTCTGACGAAGAGGAAGCAACAGCTTAATTTAACAGAGCTAATGCTCCACAATCTCTCAGAGGGCCACTCACTTATCAACCAGTTTGTTGCTGAACTGAGGGATGTTTCGCGACAAACCGATCGTTTTCGTTTCCGTAAGCACATTGAACGTATAGGCGAAATTTGCGCCTACGAAGTAAGTAAAGCGTTACCCTGGAAAACACAGGAAATCACCACTCCATTAGGAAAGAAACAAATGCCCGTATTGGCTGAACAGCCCGTATTGGCAACTATTCTGCGAGCTGGCTTACCATTGCATCATGGCATCAATAATTTTTTCAGTGATGCCGACAATTGTTTTATTTCAGCCTATCGTAATCACAAAGCCGATGGTAGTTTTGACATTATAGTTGAATACCTGGCCGCCCCCGATTTAAATAACCGCATAGTGATTCTGGCCGACCCCATGCTGGCCACCGGTCAATCGGTAGTATTGGCGTATCAGGCCATGCTCAGAAATGGTACACCCCGCGAAGTGCACATTGTTAACCTTATCGGAAGTAAACAAGGTGTGGCCTACGTGCAGGAACATTTACCTGATGCACACATTTGGATTGCGGCCATTGATGATGAACTTAATGCACATGGTTACATTGTGCCGGGGTTGGGTGATGCTGGCGACCTCAGCTTTGGTGAGAAGCTGTAATGGCTAAATACAAACACATTTTTTTCGATCTTGACCATACGTTGTGGGATTTTCACCGCAACTCAGAGGAGACGCTACACACCCTATTTTACGATTTTGAATTGCACAAGTTTGGCGTGCCACACCCTCAGCGATTTTTAGAAGTTTATACAGATATTAATCACAGACTATGGCAACAGTACCACAAAGGCGAAGTAAATAAAGCCCAGTTGCGTGATAACCGTTTTCGGAGCACCTTTAAAGCACTGGGTTTTGATGGTGACCATCTGGCCGATGCTTTTAGTGAACAGTACCTTTCTATAAGCCCCACAAAACCGCATTTGATTCCGAATGCCGTTGAGGCATTGGAGTACCTGAGCGGGAGATATACCATGAGTATTATTACCAACGGGTTTGCCGAAGTGCAACACACCAAACTGAAATATTCAGGCATTGAAAAGTATTTTAATGATTTGATTATATCAGAAGAAATAGGTTGCCAGAAGCCCGATGTACGTATTTTTGAGTTTGCCGCTTATAAGGCAGGCGTGCCTTTGTGGGAATGCCTGATGATTGGCGACAATGCAGATACTGATATAGCCGGAGCCAGAAATGCGGGAACAGACCAGGTATTTTTTAATCCGGAGAAAAAACCGCTTACCTTTGAGTGTACTTATCACATACATGATTTGGCTCAACTAATTCAATTGTTATGAGAAGAGTTTTTATTGTATTGCTATTTGTTTTCGGATTTGGTGCTGTTCAGGCACAGTCCTCAGGAATTACTGAAATTACTTTTGATCAGTTGCTGCAGTACAAAACACATACTACCGATACCATTTACGTCATCAACTTTTGGGCAACCTGGTGTAAACCCTGTGTAGAAGAATTGCCCGCTTTCGAAAAATTAAATCAGATGTACGGTGGGCGTTCCCGTGTAAAAGTATTGCTGGTTAATCTCGATTCAAAAAAGAACATGGACACACGCATACTACCCTTTATACGGTCAAAAGAGTTAAAGTCGAAGGTGCTTTTTACGGATGTGGTAGAACTTAACCAACGGTTGGAGGAAATAGATCCGGCCTGGTCGGGGGCAATTCCGGCTACTTTTTTTTCAGGTAAAACCGCAGCAGCTAAATTTTTTTACGAAGGACAAATGACATTCGAAGAACTGGATGTTAAAGTGAGGCAATTAATTAAAATAAAATGAAAAAAATATTCTTCAGCATACTATTTAGTACACTTACCTTTCTTACCGCGCAAGCTCAGCAGGATGGTTATGCGGTGGGCGATACAGCCAAAGATTTCTCTTTACTCAATATTAACGGAAAAGTGTTTTCACTTAATCAGTTGGCACAGGCTAAAGGATACATTGTTATTTTCACGTGCAACCATTGCCCTTTTAGTCAGGCATATGAGCAACGCATTATTGACTTAGATAAAAAGTATACACCGCTGGGTTATCCGGTGGTAGCCATTAATCCCAATGATCCTGTAGCAGAACCCGAAGACTCTTATCCCAACATGATTAAACGGGCTAAAGAAAAAGGGTATACATTTCCTTACCTGTTAGATTCTACTCAACAAACGGCAAAAACTTATGGAGCCAAAAGAACACCTCATGTTTATTTATTAAGTAAAACAGCGGCAAATATTTTAAAGGTCGAATACATAGGAGCTATTGACGATAATTTTGACGACCCTGCTGCGGTGAAAGAAAAGCACCTGGAAAAAGCCATTGAAGCAGTTTCGAAAGGCGCTAAACCTGCAGTTACAGTTACCAAAGCCATCGGTTGCGGTATAAAATGGAAAAAGCCATAGCGCTTGTTTTTGAGCATATTGAGTAAAAAATTTTGTATTTACTACTTAATCATATAGATTCGAACGTTACAACCAAATAATAAAAATATGGCCAGCAATCAACCCATGGACGAATTGGAGAAAAAACCCAGCAGTTTAAAAACCATTATCACCGCAATAGTGATATTGATGCTTTTAGGTTCCAACGTATATCTTTTCAAACAATTGGAAGAAAAAAATCATCAGATTGATGAGGCGAATAAAGTGACCACTATTGTTAAAACAGAGAAAGACTCAGTTATAGGCGAGTTGAATATAGTGGAGGCTGAATTGGAACAGCTGCGCCTGGAATTAATGGGTAAGGATAGCTTACTGGATATTAAAGATAAAGAGATTCAGCAGAAGATATACCAGATTCGCAGAATGGCCGTTTCGGGTGATGCTACTCAACTCAAAAAAGCAAAAGAAGAGATTGAAGCATTGAAAGGAGAGATGGCTAAATTCAGTATGGAGAGCGAAGAGTTGCGCAAACAAAATCAGGAGTTATTGGCTAAAAATGGAGAACTAAACTCATCTTTGGATGAGGCTAATGCCAAACGTAGCCAGGCAGAGCGCGAAAAAGACATGCTTACCGGTAAAGTAAAACTGGGTTCACAAATGCTGGCAGCGAATATAAAAGTGGAGGCTGTTGCTGTTAAAAGAAATAAAGAGAAAGTGGTAACCAGAGCCAAATCAGTACAAAAATTCCGTATTTGTTTTACCATTATGCAAAACCTTATTGTAGATAAAGGTCCACGTAACGTATACATCAGAGTGGTGGGTCCTGACAGGTCGGTTATGTCAAGCAACGTAAGCAATACGTTTGTGTACAATGATAAACCAACCGTGTACAGCGAGAAGAAAAACTACAACTACGATAACAAAGCCATTAACATGTGCTTGTATTGGGACAAAACCCAAGACGCATTAAGCAAAGGAGAATATGCCGTTGAACTGTATGATGACCTCAGTATGCTGGGTCGTGGTACGGTTACCTTAGACTAATCCTTCTCATTCTTATCAGTGGTCTGATGGATTTCATTATGCGTCAGACCAAGATACCATCCATCGTGCTGTCAGTTGCTACAACTGACAGTCTGTTTATTCATTATGTTAAAAGTATCAGCTACCACCTGATTGCATGACGTGGTCACAAGGTTTGCACATCTAGTATTGATTAGGGAAGCCTATTTAAATCAGAGTTTGTTAAAGTATTGGAGGTTGGTACACACCAAATAATGCTTAACACATAAGGATCTAAATACACAACAACCCTACGTTCAGCTACACCAAAAGTTTTACCGGATTTTCCAGTAACTCTTTCAGGGTTTGCAGGAAGGCTGAGCCTACAGCTCCGTCAACCGAGCGGTGGTCGCAACTTAAAGTTACCTTCATTATATGAGCCGCCTTAAACTGGCCATTCTCCACAATTACGGTTTCTTTAGCAGCGCCTACAGCCAAGATGCAGGAATCGGGCGGATTAATAATGGCAGTGAACTCGTCAATGCCAAACATACCCAAGTTAGAGATGGTAAAAGTATTACCTTCAAACTCCTGCGGTTGTAGTTTTTTGTTCTTTGCTTTATCGGCAAGTTCTTTCACCTCAGCACTGATGTGCGAAATGGATTTATTATCAGCAAACTTCACAACAGGTACAATCAGCCCGTCTTCAATAGCTACTGCTACACCCACATGTATGTGGTGGTTCATGCGTATTTTATCTCCCAGCCAGCTGCTGTTGGCTTTGGGGTTTCTGCGTAGCGCAGTGGCAACGGCCTTGATGATGATATCGTTGACAGAAATTTTAACAGGGCTGAATTCGTTCATGGACTTACGGGCTTCCATTACCTTATCCATTTGAATGGACATGGTGAGGTAGAAATGCGGAGCCGTATTTTTACTGTCGCTCAACCTGCGGGCAATGGTTTTACGCATTTGCGTAAGTGTGATGTCTTCAAAACTCTCAGTACCCACTATTG
>DATGWX010000223.1:0-2969 GCA_035299275.1 Bacteroidia bacterium | reverse complement strand
GAAGTAGCTACAAATGTATTTTTCTCCAGATTAAATGCAGCCATACTTATACCACGTACAGCACCTCCGGTACCATTAAATCCGGCCAATAGTCCGGCTAAAGCTCCACCAAGCAGGGCATTGTTTCGTGTTGCAGGTAGTTGCAGGTTGGGTAACATCAGCAATGTGGCACTAAATATAACCAGAAAAAAGGCGAGTGTTAATTCGGCCAGTTCAAACGAAGTATGTGAACTCAGATAAGACCCTGCCAGCACCAGCAACACACTTGGAATGCCATAGTACTGCAGCAGTTTTTTGTCTATACTGTTTCTGAACAGCAGCAGTTTATTAACGTTACTGAACACGTGTAGAATACCGGTAATGGCCAGCACCATGTTAAAACTGAAGAAAAACCTGGCTATAGGAACAAAAAATACCGATGATCCGAAACCACCTACAGTTCCCAGTATTTCACATATAAAAGCGGCCAGTAAAAAAAGTATATCTAAACGCAAGCTGCTTTATTTAATTGAGTAGGGGAGTTGGAGTTAGTTATCGTAGCCCAGATTAGGTGACAGCCACTTTTCAATGAAAGCCACATCTTTCCCTTTTCTTTGAGCGTACTCTTCTATCTGGTCTTTGTTTATTTTTCCAACACCAAAATATTTACTTTCAGGATGACCGAAATAAAAACCACTCACGCTGGCTGCGGGGTACATGGCAAAACTTTCTGTTAACGTAATACCTGCATTTTTTTCTGCCTGCAACAAGTCAAATAACAAACGTTTTTCTGTATGATCAGGACAAGCCGGATAGCCCGGTGCAGGCCTGATGCCACGATAGTTTTCTTTAATTAATTCTTCAGTCGATAAATGTTCTTCTTTGGCGTATCCCCAATATTCCTTACGAACCAGTTCGTGCATTTTTTCTGCAAATGCTTCAGCAAGTCTGTCGGCAATTGCTTTGATCATGATGCTGTGGTAGTCATCATGGTCTTTTTCGTATTGTTCTACTAACTTCTCAATGCCTATGCCTGTGGTTAAGGCAAATCCGCCCATGTAATCAGTAACTCCTGTTTCTTTGGGAGCAACAAAATCAGCTAAGCAATTGTAGGTTTGTCCTTCTGCTTTTTCGCTTTGTTGACGTAAGAAATGGAAAGTATGTTTTTCATTGGCTGAAGTGTGGAGTTCAACATCATCTCCTATGGCATTTGAGGGCCAAAAAGCAATAACGGCTTTAGCCTGAAGAAGATTTTTTGCTATCACCTCATCCAGCATTTTGTTGGCATCATTAAACAACTTTTGCGCCTCCACACCAACTACTTCATCTGTGAGGATTTTCGGGTAACGGCCAGCCAATTCCCAGGTCATGAAGAACGGGGTCCAGTCAATGTAATCACGCAACTCACTTAACGGGAAATTATCAAACACCTTCACTCCGGTAAAACCGGGAGCAACTATATTTTTAACATCAACGTTAATTTTATTTGCCCGGGCTTTTTCCAGCGATACAAAGTTTTTTTCGCGTTTACGATTTTTGTAATCTTCTCTGAACTGTGCATATTCTGCTTTCAAGTTGGCCTGAAAAGCAGGACGGTTCTCTTTACTGATAAGGCTTTGTGCTGCGGGTACACTTTTACTTGCATCCAACACATGCACTACCGGACCACTATAATTCTGGTCAATTTTAACCGCAGTATGGACACGAGAAGTGGTTGCTCCGCCAATCAGCAACGGAATATCCATTCCCAGCCGTTCCATTTCTTTAGCTACGTGAACCATCTCATCCAAACTCGGAGTAATTAAACCACTCAGGCCTATTACATCTGCGTTTTCAGCTTTGGCACGTTCCAGTATTTTATCTGCAGGTACCATTACGCCCATATCAACAATTTCAAAGTTGTTACAGGCCAGTACTACGCCAACAATGTTTTTCCCTATATCGTGCACATCACCCTTTACGGTTGCTAGTAAGATTTTTCCTTGTCCGCCACCCGCTGCTGCTCCGGCTAAGCGTTTTTCTTCTTCGAGGTAAGGTGTTAAATAGGCTACAGATTTTTTCATAACCCGTGCACTTTTTACTACCTGAGGAAGGAACATTTTTCCCTGTCCGAATAAGTCACCCACTATGTTCATACCAGCCATCAGCGGACCTTCAATTACATTAAGTGGCTTGCCGTATTTTTTACGGGCCTCTTCAGTATCTTCATCAATGTACTCTACAATACCTTTTACCAAAGCATGGCTCAGTCGTTCTTCAATGGTGCCTTTGCGCCATTCCTCATCAATTACTTTTTCTTTCCCCTTACCTTTTACTTTCTCTGCATACTCAAGTAGTTTTTCTGTGGCATCATCCTTTCTGTCCAGCAACACATCCTCTACATACTCCAGTAGTTCTTTGTCAATTTCATCGTATACTTCCAGCTGGCTGGGGTTAACAATGCCCATATCCATACCGTGTTTAATGGCGTGGTACAAAAATGCAGAGTGCATGGCTTCACGCACTTTATCGTTGCCACGGAAAGAGAAAGAAACATTCGACACACCTCCGCTTATTTTTGCTCCGGGCAGGTTTTCTTTAATCCATTTGGTTGCTTTGAAAAAGTCAATCGCATTTTGACGGTGCTCATCCATTCCGGTGGCTACAGGGAAGATGTTGGGGTCAAAGATGATGTCACTTGCCGGGAAGTGAACTTTTTCAGTTAATATTTTGTAAGCACGTTCAGCAATTTCAATTCTGCGTTGGTAATTATCGGCTTGTCCTACTTCATCAAACAGCATTACGATAACAGCTGCTCCAAAACGTTTTACAATCTTAGCCTGGCGGATAAACTCTTCTTCTCCGCCTTTCATGGAAATAGAATTCACCACGCATTTACCTTGCACGCATTTTAATCCGGCTTCAATGATTTCCCATTTACTGGAGTCAATCATAACCGGAACACGGGCAATATCTGGTTCAGCCATAACAAGGTGAAGGAAACGGGTCAT
>DATGWX010000222.1:0-2229 GCA_035299275.1 Bacteroidia bacterium | reverse complement strand
AGCAGGTGTGCCCCCCCACTCGCTATCCTGAGTTTGTAATTCAGGATTCTTCCATGTCGCTTCATTGTGCTGTCGGATGCTACATCCGACAGAGGGATGCCTTGCGTAAGATGTAGCATCTGACGCCACGAGACAATAATATATGGGCTTGAATTTCCAGATAGTCTTAGTTGGGTAGAAAAGCATTGGTTGTGCTATCCTGATTTTTCAACTATTACTTTTACCGGACAGCACTAGTTTGTAACTCTGAGGTGTGATGAACGCAGCGAATAAACTCAGGAGAGCAGATGTATGTAAAGCACATTTTCTGCTGAGCCGGCAGGGCGCTTACCGGTTCAGCAGAAAATCAATGTATGAGCAGCATATTGCTACGTTATTCAGAAGAGATAATGATTCTTCTGTTTAATGGTTGGATAGGCCGGAAGTTATTGTGACTTTTACTGGCAAACTCTTCGAGAATACCACTGTCGGCTGTGATATGCGATTTAAGCAGATAAAATTGGACTATTTCATCACACCCCGGGGTAGTAAGTGAACCTGAATAAGTATAATATTTTGACGTACTGGTGCCCACATCTTCCGGTAAAAGAGCTGATAAATTAAACAACGTGTCCTTAGCTTCACCATCACTGCTTTTCTTTGACCACACGGAAAAGGCGTTTCTTAAAAAGCTGGAGGTATGCGTGATTTTATTCAATGAATCAACCATTACACTTACCACAGCCAATTTGCTTGTTTTGGTATCTAAGTGTACCATATGAATTTCCATAGGGTAAAAAACACCATTTACTGAGTGTTCGCTATGGGTGTGCACATGGGCCGCAATAAAATAATACGTTGTGCCATTTATGCTGATGCTGTTATTGATGTTGGTATCTCCTATAAGCGATAAGCCATGGCCATCGTCCGACAACTTCAATTTGCGTGTAGTATATTTAAACGCAATGGCAGATGAATTCTTTTTAGAGACAGAGCCATCTGCAACTGCTACTGGCGACTGCCTTTCTCCTCCGCAATTGGGGTAGCCAATCACCGACCAGAAAGGAGCATTATCATACCCCCACTTACAGGGGACATTGCCAGTAGTAAAACTCACCGTATTTCCTTCAATGGTTTGTTTAACGCCAAACAGTGAAATAATAAAATAAGCTTTGGCTTCATAGGTGGTTTGTGGGCTCAGTCCGGACAAAGCACTATTAAAAATATTGGTACCCTTCACCGTGGTTGACTTATTCCATGATGTGCTGCCTTTCAGCCGGTACTTTACCCCATATCCAACGATGGATTCAGCTTGCTGATTAGACAATGCTCCTAAAACCCCTGCCCCGGAGGCAGTAACACCACAAATACCCGTTTGACAAGCCCCAATCTTATTTAATTTCCAATAAACGGTTTTATCACCAAAAGTCGCAGCTGCAGACAATACACCACCCTGTTTTTTATCGCTTGAAGATACGCACATGTAAACAGTGTTCGACTTATATGTATTTGTAAAATAAAAGCTACTTGAATCATAACTCAAATTAATTGTCCATTGCTGTGTGACTGCATCGCTGCTGGGTTTCATGAAAATAGCTTTTGCCTGTCCTGATGGGTTGGCGGCATCCAGAGAATATCCCGCACCATAGCGATCATAGTTGTTGATGATGCGATATTTCCCTTTTCCAAGGGGGATAAACTTCCAAAATACAATTGAATCATTTGTGGAAGTTAAACTTATGGGAAGAGAGTAAGCGATGGGACTTACTCCCAGTGGCAACTGAGGGCCGAAATCAGCGTTCGTCAATGTGTAAAGAGCTGAGGTATCAATCTGTGCCCGACCTATCAGCGGCATCAACCCACAAAAAAGAAGGATAAAAAGTAATCTTGGTTTCATTTGATTCAGTATTTAATTATGCTTACTCTTTAATAAGGATTTTCAGCTATCTCCTGTTGTTCGTTGATTGAACAGGTCAAAACTATAACGGGATAAAAAAGCATCCTTCACCGAATGAGGTGAAATTACCAAATCACTGAAAACAGGGATAACTGAAGTTGCTGATAAAATTGAGAAGATTGGTGATATATCCTGAACTCTTAACTAAGCATTGGTTGTGCTATCCTGATTTTTCAACTATTACTTTTAACGGACAGCACTAGTTTGTAACTCTGAGGTCTCATAAAAGCAGATGCGGCTAGAGCTTCACCACGCGTTGCACACGGGTAGTATGTGCACCGGTTAATTTTAGC
>DATGWX010000221.1:0-2782 GCA_035299275.1 Bacteroidia bacterium | reverse complement strand
GCCGGAGTTGCCTCCTGTAGTGTCAAGATTGTATAGGAAGTCAACAGGAACCTCGCCCAACTGAGCATGAGCATATGCTCCCCAGTCTTTTGAACGATAAAGTTCTTTGATAATTTCCAGCATGGCATACTCATCATTATCTTCTTTCTCCAATATGCCTTTAATGGTGGTGAATGGTTTGTGGTATTCGCCATCCTGCGGGCGGTAGCCCCGCACATAGCCGTATGTAAAACGTAAGGTGCCGTTGGCATCAGGTATAAAGGACGATTGCTTCCATTTCTGTTTTACCTCTACGTACCTCGACATAAGTGTTTTCAAATCAGCATCGCGTTTAGTATCAGTTTCATCCTGTGTAATGAAAACTTCATTGATTACACCTGCCAGTTCAATAAGCGGGTCTTTAAATGTGAAAACTTTTTCAGGAGATTCTTTCATCAGCTTAAGGCAGGCAGTAGCATCTTTTAACTTGCTTTTTTCAACGGCCTTTTCTACCCAGTCATTTACTGATTTTTCAATGTTGTTATTCTTGATTTTTATTTTTGCACGAATGGGGTCAAGTCTTGAATCGTTAATGCGAAATGCATCAACCAACATCTTTTTCAATACCGTTTTATCTACATCGGCATCAAAGTAATTGTAGCTGCGGGAGAAACCGTTTTTTAAATCGTTGCCTTTGCTTTTCAAGAATTCCTTTTGCTCTTCTTTGGTCAGTACTTTCATGTATTTGTCGTACTTGGCAATAAAACTGGCGGCATTAATTAAACCCGATGCACCGTAAATGTTGTCTATCCACAGGTTCAACGGAGCATCTTTAAAAATATCAGAATAAATGGCATCAATTCGTGGCAGCACATCACCATAGAGATAAGTGAGTTCACGGTCATTTTTGATGTAAGTACTAAGCATTTTTTCTTCTGCTCTTTTTTCTTCAGCCAACTGTGTGCGTTTAAAACCCTGAAGTTTGCCTTTGTAGTTTTTGGTTACGTTGGCCAGACTTTTAATTTTGGAAGAAAAGAATATTTGTTTGCTACGGCTATTTTTGCCTGCTTCCTGCATGGCCTTAATCTGGAAGTCGTACAGCGAAGAAATGAATGGCAGCATGTAGTTTTGGTGGTATTCAAAAAATCCTGCAGGATAGTGCCTGAATGTTCTGCCGGGATAACCCAGAATGAAAATGAAATCATTCTCGTTAACTCCCTTCGGATTAATTTTTAAATGTTGAACCGGCTGGTACGGAACATTATCTTTGGAATAAACCGCAGCTTTTCCATCTTTCCCTACATAAGCTCTGAGTACCGCAAAGTCACCGGAATGGCGGGGCCACACCCAGTTATCACCTTCTCCGCCAAACTCGCCAATGCTGCGCGGAGGAACATAAACCAAACGCACATCTTTAAGTAATTTATATCTGAAAAGTACATAGGTTCTGCCAATGAACATTTCTGATATCTCACTTTGTAAGTCGGGATATTTTTTGCGTTCAACTTCCAGTATAGACTCTACAGCATCTTCAATAAGTTTTTTTCTTTTTAAAGGATCAGTCTCCGCTTTTGAGCTGCTTAAAACTTTTTCTGAGACGTCTTCATACGATGCAGTAATCTTACACACCAAACCTCCGGCTAAACGTTCTTCGCTTTTATCTTTTGCCAGAAACCCGTTTTTGATGTAGTCGTTTAGAGAATCACTGATGTTAGCTACAAAGCTGAATGCACAGTGGTGATTGGTAATGATAAGTCCGTCAGGCGAAATGAAGGAGCCGGTGCAGCCTCCAACGCGCACAATGGCATCCATAATGCTTGCTCCGTTGGGATTGTATAACTGCTGGAAGGGTATTCTAAGTCCGGCCTTTTTTAAGTCCAGTTTGGAGAGTTCAGAGAGCGGAAACATTCCCTCATCTGTTTTGGCTGAAGTGAAAAGAACCACAGCCAATGTGAATATCAGTAAACGTGTACGATTCATATTAATTTCGAAAGGGCAAATATACTTGCCCGTTTACACAATTGCGCTATTCAAAGCGCTTAAAAGATTCCTGCTCAGGCTTTGTTCATAGTGCTTATCCAGCAGGTTATCTACCCACTGAATTCCACGGGACGCATTGGTCAGAAAAATTTCATCAGCACCAAGCAGGTCGTCAAGTGTAAGCACGCCATCATTTACTTCAATTGATTGCTGATGAGCCAGCTCAATTATTTTTTTACGCATGATGCCCATAATACAACCCTGATTGGCTGCGGGGGTAAACATTTTGCCTTTTTTTATTACAAAAACATTAGCACTGATAGCTTCGGCAACACAGCCCTTTTGATTCAGTATAAGGCACTCATCCAGTTGTTGTTCATTTTTGTACAAGCCGGCTAAAACATACAACAGGGCATTGTTGGTTTTGTAGTTGGACAACGAAGTACAACTTTTAAACTGGCCGGTATAAATACCTAATTTTAACCCCGATTCATTGAAAGAGTAATGCGGCTCAGGGCTTTCAGTGGCTTCGATAAAGTATCCGGTGGTGTTTAGTTTCTCAGGGGCATAAAACCCATCACCCTTACGGTAAACACAAAAACGAAGTCGGGCATTTTTATAGGCATTGCTGGCCAGCAGGTAATGGGCTTGCTCACTGAACCGTTCGAAAGGTAATACGTCTTCTAAAGGCAGCTGCAATAATCGGGCGCCTGAATAGAGCCTATTGTAATGCTCAGCTATCCACATTATTTTTCCGTTAAAAGCACGCATGCTTTCAAAAAGACCATCTCCGTAGCGGAGAATCCGTTCAGTTACAGGGAAA
>DATGWX010000220.1:0-2710 GCA_035299275.1 Bacteroidia bacterium | reverse complement strand
TTTAAGTAAAAGCAGAGGAAATTGATTTAATTACTACCCTGTTAATAGTAAAAGAATACTAGTTAATATGGTGTCAACTCAATAGTCACCGGCTCCATTTTTACTACCAAAGGGTGCTCAAAACCTTTAACTCGGGCTCTTGCATATTCTATAGTGAAATTTTTTACTTTGTGCCGTTCAAATGTGTCAATTGTTTCTTTTTTAATTATTCCATTTACATAGGCTTCACTATAATCTTGGCCATAGAGGTTATAGGAAATTTTAACAAGTACAACCTTCGCTGTACTATCATTACCTAAAGCCAGACGTGGGCATTTCCTGAGTTCTGCATAAGAAATGCTTTTTGTGTGGCCGCAGAAGTTGAACTCACTTTGTGCCAGAGAAACAAAAGGCAAAGTGCAAAAAGTAAAAAGCAATACAAATAATTTCATGAGTACTATTTTTTAGCAGTAATATAGTTCTGAATTTCTATGATTAACTATTCAGGCTGAATTTTAAAAATGATATCCTTTGTTTCAGGGGGTAGTAGTTTGCCGGTAGTTTTATCTTTTACCTTGCTCAGGCTAATGTAAAACATACTTGCAGTGGTTTTTTGTTGAATGTGGGCCAGAAATTCATTGGAGAGCAGGTTGCCTTTGCAGGCAAACATTGTTTCTGTACCGGTAGTGTAAACCAAAGTTATTTCGAAAGATAGAATGACTTTTCGCTCATCGTTTTTATAAGCGAGTTTTTTGCATTGCTTTAAATCTGTTAAGCTGACAAGAGAATCTTTGCCGCAGAAATGTACATTATTTTGGGAGTAGGCGCTGATGCAGGCAAATAGGAGCACACTTGTTATAAAGAGTGTTTTCATACTTTAGTTTTAACAAATATATCTTTTTAGTAGAGAATACTAAATTTTGTTTTCGCTTGTCGGTTACATTTCAGACACAAACCTGACAATTACTTCTTGCTATTTTGATGTAATTTAGCCCAAATTTGAATTGTTGTGAAACCCACCCCCATATTTTTTGTTTTAGCCTTATACATTCTGGCTGCATTCAGCTGGCTAACTTACTCCTCTATACGCAACAGCAAACAAATGCACGAGGACGAGATACAGTTGATTTATGCCAATGCCTACAAGGTAAATGCCGATATCATTAACCAGATTTCGCAATCCGTTGTTCAGGATTCCACGCAGGTGAAACAATATGTGGCCCGCAATCACCCCATGTATGTGGCCGTCTATGTTCCGCAAAGCGAATCGTTTGAAGAATATGCACTGGCTCCCAAAGACGAAGTAATCCAAGCGGTAGATGATAAACTGGAACGCAGAATTAAAATGTACGTTTCAGAAGGTGCCGTATTTGTGCTGCTGTTATTGTGGGGGCTGGTATGGATTTACCGCAGTTTTGCCCAACGCATTGAGCTCAACAAACAGCAGCAAAATTTTTTACTCTCCGTAACGCATGAGTTAAAAACACCGCTGGCTGCGGTTAAACTGTACCTTCAAACTTTGCAGAAACGGGAGCTGGATAAAGAGCAGAAAGAAAAAATGCTGCACAATGCCGTAAGTGAAACCGACCGGCTCAATGATTTAGTGGAAAACGTTTTGGTAGCTGCACAAATTGATGGTAAAAGTTATCGTTTTACCAAAGAGAACATCAACCTCTCGCAACTGGTGGAAGAAATAAGTAAAAAGCTGGGAAATGTATTTGCCAATAAAGCCGCTTTAAAACTTTCCGTTGAACAGGATATTTTTATTGATGCGGATAGGTTTACACTTACTTTGGCTATCAGCAACCTGATAGAAAATGCGTTTAAGTATGCCCGTCCTGATGGGGCTGAAGTGCGCGTGAATCTTCGAAAAGAAATGAATAAACCTCTACTTACGGTAGAAGATAACGGAAGCGGTATTTCACTGGCTGAACAAAGCAAGGTGTTTAATAAATTTTATCGGGTGGGCAATGAAAGTACCCGTAAAACGAAAGGCACAGGCTTGGGCTTATTTATTGTAAAACAGGTGTTGGATAAGCACCAGGCACAAATACAACTGAAGAGTAATTTGAACGAGGGTACCATATTCACTGTAAAATTCTGATATGAGCAACGAACGTATATTATTGGTAGAGGATGAGGAGCACATTCTGGAGCCGGTTAAACTGAACCTGGAACTGGAAGGTTATAAAGTGGTAGCTGTGCAAGATGGTGCTGCGGCACTGCGGAAGTTTAAAGAAGAAAGTTTTGACCTGATTATACTCGACATTATGTTGCCCGAGATGGACGGCATTACCGTATGTGAAAGTATCCGGCTACAAAATACTGAGGTGCCTATTCTTTTTCTCTCTGCCAAAAACAGTGGTGACGACCGGGTGCTGGGACTTAAAAAAGGTGGTGACGATTACCTCACCAAACCCTTTAACCTCGAAGAACTTATTTTACGTGTAAACAAACTCATTGAAAAAAGTGCCCGCATCAGCGGACAGGAAAGTAAAACTCCGGCCATCTATCATTTCGGAAGCAACTGGATAAACTTTGAGAGTTACGAGGCCCACGGTACGCAAGGCAATTTTCAACTCACCAAAAAAGAGGTGATGCTGCTCAAGTTACTTATTGATAATAAAAACGAGGTGGTCAGTCGGGAGAAAATTCTTCAGAGCGTTTGGGGATACAACGTATTTCCGTCTACCCGAACCATTGACAACTTTATTCTGATGTTGCGCAAGCA
>DATGWX010000219.1:0-1613 GCA_035299275.1 Bacteroidia bacterium | reverse complement strand
GCCGCCTATATGCCTTTGAAAATGATTTGCTGTACCAGTTCTCCGTTCCCGCTTTGCAAGACAAAGGCATGCGCTATTTTCTGTTAATCAGATACAAACCAATTCGTTCCGTTGATGTTTGGCTAAAGCTGGGCAGCACGGTGTACACTAATAAAAACACTGTAGGTTCAGGATTGGATGAGATAAACGGCAATGCCCGTACCGACCTGAAAATACAGATACGTTACAGCTTCTAACTTTGCACAATAGCTGCATTTTTTTCACAAATCCTTAATATTAGCTGCGAAGCCTTATTTTTGCGCAACTTTTAAATACATAAGATGGATTTATTCGAAAAACTTGCAAGCAGACCCGGACCACTGGGCCAACATGCCGACAGAAGTCATGGCTATTACATGTTCCCTAAGCTGGAAGGACCAATTGGTGCACACATGAATTTTATGGGTAAAGAAAAATTGGTATGGAGTCTGAACAACTATTTAGGCTTAGCCAATCACCCGGAAGTGATGAAAGCAGATGCAGAAGGTGCGGCAAAATTTGGTATGGCCTACCCTATGGGAGCACGCATGATGAGCGGCAACAGCGACTATCACGAACAATTAGAAAAAGGTCTTGCTGAATTTATAGGTAAGGAAGATGTGATACTGATGAACTATGGTTACCAGGGTATGGTAAGTGCCATTGACTCTTTGGTCGACCGTCATGACGTAATTGTATACGATGCAGAATCTCATGCCTGTATTATTGACGGTGTTCGTCTTCACCAAGGCAAACGTTTTGTGTACAACCACAACAACATGGAGAGCCTGGAGAAACAACTGGAGCGTGCCACACGCTGGGTTGCTGAAACAGGTGGTGCCATACTCGTAATTACTGAAGGTGTATTTGGTATGTCGGGTGTACAGGGTAACCTTAAAGGTATTGTAGAACTGAAAAAGAAATTTGATTTCCGTTTGTTTGTAGATGATGCACACGGTATAGGCACCATGGGTAAAACAGGAGCCGGTACAGGTGAGGAACAAGGTGTAATGGATCAGATTGATATTTACTTCGGCACCTTTGCCAAATCATTTGCCGGTATCGGAGGTTTTATAGGCAGCAACAAAGCCATTGTGAACCATCTGCGTTACAACACCCGCTCACAAATTTTCGCCAAATCATTGCCTATGCCTATGGTAATAGGTGCATTAAAACGACTGGAACTTATTCGCACAAATCCTGAGTTGAAAAACAACTTATGGAAAATTGTAAATGCTTTGCAAAACGGCTTAAAAGAAGCCGGATTTAACATAGGCATTACCTCTTCGCCTGTAACTCCAGTAATATTAAACGGCACTATACCTGAGGCAACCGCACTTACGCACGACCTTAGAGAGAACTACAATATCTTCTGCTCTATTGTGGTGTATCCGGTTATTCCTAAAGGCATGATTATTCTGCGTTTAATTCCAACAGCCGTTCACACCATTGAAGACGTGAACAGAACCATAGAGGCATTTAAGGAAGTAAAGGAAAAATTGGCTGCCGGAAAATACAATGTAGAACAAATTGTAAAAGTGGAGAATTAATAAAATAATTTTACCCGATATTCTTAAACAGCGGTTGAGTAATTC
>DATGWX010000218.1:0-6228 GCA_035299275.1 Bacteroidia bacterium | reverse complement strand
GGTATGTTTCAGGGAATGTTTTTCGTAATCTACGGTTCCGTCATCTTTTAATTTTTTCAAAGGGCGGCCCAGGTGCGACATCAGAATGCAGCTTCCTCCGTCATTCAATATTTTTTTAAGCGTGGGTAAGGTGGCCCGTATACGTGAATCGTCAGTTATGGCTAAGGTTTTTTTATCTAACGGTACGTTAAAATCTACACGTACCAAGGCGCGTTTGCCCGCAAAGTTGATGCTGTCTACTGTTTTCATGGGCGCAAAGGTAAAAAAAAGCACAGAGCCTGCCAACTCAGCAAATATCCAGGTTGTTTCTTGTATCTGTGCGCGGAAAGCGGATATTTGCACATCATGAAACAGCACTATATTTTATTTGTACTTATGTCTGTTCTCCTTTTCGCCTGTGGCAAGAAGCAGGAAGAAAAACTTTGTAAAAAATGGATAGTTTACAAAGTGGATTTCGAGAATATTGATAAAGATACCGTGGGGCAAGATCCTTTGCAAACGGGCATGGAAGATGTGTTTAAGGAGTTGATGAGTAACATGCTCAGCAATACGGAATACACGTTTAATGAAGACGGTTCTTACGATGTGCTTTACGGTACCAACAAAAATAAAGGCACCTGGAAACTGGAAGATAGTGGCAACACCCTCATCATGACCAAACCGGATAAAGACAAAAAGCAGCAACCCAAACCGGCCATTATTGAACGTTTGGATGATACGTCTATGGTGTTGATGATGAAAGCCGACCAATCCAGCTACAACGTAAGGTTGCTGATGAAGGAAGTGAAGGGCGAGAAAGCAAACTGATGGCTTCGTACAACTGGTTCAAGGTATATGATTTTGAGGAAGACGGTGCAGATATACATCCGCTTAACACGGTGCGCACCATTGATGTGAAAGGTAAGTTGATTTGTCTGGCCCATATTGCCACAGGGTATTATGCCGTGGACGACCGTTGCCCGCATGCCGCAGGTGGTAGATTGGGACGGGGAAAGTGTGATGAAGAAGGCAGAGTAGTGTGCCCAGTTCATCGTTACAAATATGATTTAACAACCGGCAGAGGAGCACAGGGCGATTACGTGGAAACCTATCCGGTGGAAGTGCGCAATAACGGAGTGTACATTGGTATGCCGCGTAAAAGCTGGTGGCCGTTTTGATAGGTGGAGTTTTATGCCACTGATTGCACTGATTTTTTAATCAGGACTTTTATTCCACCTACTCTATATCCGTACTCAGTTTGTAGCGGCAGATACGTCCGTTTCCTTTATCGGCTATGTACACCATACGTTTAAAATAACATACTCCGCTGGGGTCTTTAAATTGAAAGGGCCCGCTACCATTGCCACCAAAGGAGGCAATAATTTGTTTGCGGTCGCTGTATGTGGCAGGTGCATTCACCCCTTCGTAGCCGCGGTTGGTAAACTGGTAGAAAGAATCCGTTCCGCTGTCAACTACAAAGCCGTATTGCAATTGATCGGGGGCTACAAACACATCTTCCGGACTTTTAAATCTTCCGGGTTGGTAAAGGAAACGTTTGGCTTTGGTAGTATCAAAATCCAGTAAGTCCGATGACTCGGCAAAGGATGGTCCTAACTCAGGGTCTACCACATACCGCAAGGCCAGTACCCTGAACTCTAAAGGTGTAGCAGCGCTGTTTAACGTTACTACAAAATTGCGCGATTCACTCATGCCGAAAATACGTTGCGGAGGTGCGGCCAATGTAGCAATGGAAGAAATACCTACAGATGATTTTAAGCCCGAGGATACCGGATTTAAGCCTGCAGCATAATCAATGTTCTTTCCGGCTGCATCAAAAATCAATACCGCATTATCAGGTCGTGCAGAAGATGAAAAATCATTGCGTGGTCCTGTTCGGCTCACATAAAGCGTATTGTCATGCAAAGTAGCCAGGCCGGTAAATTGCACCTGCTCATCTTCTGCTCCGCGAAAGGGCGTTGTGAGGCGGCTTTCATCGCAATCTGGGTGGATGAGTGTATCAATAATGCTGTAAGTTCGGGTGCCTGTGTTTACCAAATGATATACTGCCGGAAGATTTAAGGTATTGCCTCCGCGAACCACCGTTACACGCCCGGCAATGTATGTGTGCAGGCGTCTGTCTTGTACTACATCCGTTGCTCCGGGAATTGGGATGATGGTGTAGCGGGTGCCTTTTTGGTCGAGCACGTTTACTCCGTTATCATCCACCACATAAATCATTTCATCGTAACCCACGCAAATGTCAACAGGGTTAATGAATCCCTGAAAGAAAGGAAGCACAGGAACATACCCCACACTTTGAGGAACCAGGTTGGGGTCAATGGCGCCTTGGTCAAAAATGTCGTCAACGGTATCGTCTTTTTTACTGCCCAATAAAAACTCGCACGATTGCAAGGTCATAGCAGCAGACAATAAAAAAAGTAGTAAAGGAAATTTACGCAACATCATTTAATGGTTACTGATAAAGTGAGACGATGTAAGTTGCCCAGTACATTCTTGTGCACAAAGCCATAGTCAAATCCCAACTGACCATATCTTCTGCGCAATTTTACTCCCATTCCGGCTGAGGGTGATGTACGTTCATCCTGCCCGAATTCATAACCACTTCTCAGGGCCAGAAAGTTTTTGTAGAGATATTCTGCACCTAATGCGATGGACTCATTGTTATCGGTAGGGTGATTGAGTTGTAAAGCTCCTGTTATGGCGTGTTGATTTTTACGCCAGATGTCGGAGCAGATACCTAAACGAAACACTGCGGGAACAGTAACATCTTCAAATGTGTTGTCTTTTTTTGTAGTGGTGAAATCAAGTAATTCCACTTCGCCTTTCGGTTGTACACTAAAACCAAAATTACTCATGGCCACAGCAAAACGGGTGTTGCGAAAACCTACATTGTATTGAAAACCTAAATCAAACAATACGTTGTTGGTGGCTACATTGGGCAAACCTTCATGAGCAAATTTTCCGTTTATACCTAAGCTGAAACTTTCCGTTAGTTGCTGAGCGTAAGTTAAACCTACAAGGTAGTTGCTCATGGTAAAAGTGCGCCCGGTACCCAGTGGTTGAAACTCGGTGGTTTCTTCCATCTCACCGTAATCCATGGCCAGCAACTGAACACCCAAAAAAGATTGTGAACCTGTTTTGAATACCGCACCTGCATAGTTAATTTTAGTATCGGCAAAATAGCGGGTATGGGCCACCTGAAAACTAACGCGGCCTGTATCTACGCGTGTAATTCCGGCAGGATTCCAGAACATGGCCGAGGCGTCTCTGACAGAGGCAATCACAGCGCCCGACATACCGCCCGAACGTGCATCCACAGGAATTTTTAAAAACTGCATACCGGTTGTGGCCGTACGGGAATCACCGAAAGAAGGCAATACCTGCGCTTGCAACAAGTGTGCTGTGAAACAAAAGAATAGGATAAATGAGGCTACCCGCATAAAGTGTTGCAAAATACTAATTCGCTACCTATTTCAC
Organism: Bacteroidia bacterium; assembly: GCA_035299275.1. Lineage (GTDB taxonomy): Bacteria > Bacteroidota > Bacteroidia > UKL13-3 > UKL13-3 > JAGPCK01. The sequence goes on along the minus strand of DATGWX010000218.1, from coordinate 2,751 downwards.
TTCAACGGAATGTTAAATTATGAGCTTTGCAGTACTGATTTGATAATCTGCATTTTTCGTTCGGTTTCCAACCATTCGGCAGTAGGGTTGGAGAGGGCCGTAATACCTGCTCCTGCATACAGAATGGCGGTATTGCCACTTACCTGCATGCACCTCAGGTTCACAAATAAATCAAAATCCTGTGCTGAGGTAACCGGTCCCAGATAACCACTGTAGTAATTACGTTCACCCGGTTCATGCTGCATAATCCAATCCATGGCCGCTTCTTTGGGCAAACCTCCAACTGCGGGTGTAGGGTGAAGTTGTTGAAGCAACGGCAACAATTGTTGCGCTGAAAATTGTTCAGGCAGTAGTGCATCGATATAGTTTACCAGATGTTGCAAATTGTTGCCTGCATGCAATTCCTTTAACGGGGCAACCCGGGGCTCAAGTGAAGCAGAAATAAAACACTGCTCAATAAATTCGGTTACCCAATGTTGTTCGTCCAGTTCTTTATCGGTCCATTGTTGTTGTGCATTGCGAGTGCCGGCCAATGCCATTGATTGCAGGGTATTGTTTTTGGCAGACAGCAATCTTTCAGGTGTTGCGCCCATCCACAAACCACAGGTAGGGTGATACACCAGCGATACAAAAGCTGCCGGATATTTTTCACACAACTGAACAAAAGTTGGCAGTGCTGAAAAATCAGTGAGTGCAACAGAGATGTTTCTTGCCGCCACAGTTTTGTGCATCATTCCTGATTGAATGGCGGCCACACTTTGCGCTACGTACGTTTCATATTCTGACTGCTGCAATTGAACCTTTGCTGTTGCAGTGGAAGGAACCTCCATGCTGTTGAGGAGTAGTTCTTGTGTTGTAGTATGTTCTAATTTACCACATATAAAAACCTGTGGTAAGGCAGAATGAAACGGGTTAATGACAAAGCCGGTATCGTTGCCGTTCCATGAACTGTGTTGTGCCTGATGCGTGTGACAGAATTGAACCTCATCAGTGTGGGGCAATCGCCATACAGCCACTGCACTATCTGCTGCAATGTGTGCAGGGAAATTACCCATTAGCGGGGCGGTCTATTACGGCCATAGTAAGCCTGCTGATACAAACAAGGTTCTCACTTTCGTCAGTTATTTTGATTTCCCACACCTGTGTTTTTTTGCCTACATGAATGGGCTTTGCAGTACCGAATACATAACCGTTCATAGCAGGGCGCAGGTGGTTAGCGTTTATGTCCAGCCCCAGTGCCACATATTTTTCGCGGTCAATGACTAAGTTGGCGGCCATGCTGCCCACTGTTTCAGCCAATACACAGGAGGCTCCACCGTTCAGCATTTTTAAAGGCTGATGTGTGCGGTGGTCAACGGGCATGCGGGCGGTAAGGAAATCTTCACCTGAACGGATAAATTCAATTCCGATGTATTCCGACATGGTATTGCGGCATCTTTCATTGAGCGCTTCCATGCTTACCGAAGTGTCTATACGAGGTAATGACATTTGTTTACTTTTGTGCAAAAGTATAACAAACAAAGGAGAACATTGATTTGAGCACCAAGAAGCTGTTTATTGTTCGCCATGGCGAAACAGATTTTAATAAGTTGGGTATAGTGCAGGGAAGCGGTGTGGATAGTCCGCTCAACGAAATCGGATTGGAACAGGCCCATATGTTCTATGAGTTTTATGCGCATGTACCTTTTGATAAAGTATATATTTCGGCATTGCAACGAACCAAACAAAGTGTGCAGCATTTTTTGGATGCACAGTTCCCGCATGAGGTATTGCCCGAGCTCAATGAAATAAGCTGGGGCATTTATGAGGGACAGCAAAGCAGTGTAGACTGGAAAGCAGATTACTGGCAGATGATTAAATACTGGAACGATGGCGTGTACGATGTATGCGTACCCGGGGGTGAAACACCTCTACAGCTACAGGTGCGACAAAAAAAAGCGTTGCAACATATCATGAGCAGGGAAGAGGAGCAACTCATTTTAATTTGTATGCACGGACGTGCCATGAAAAGTTTTTTGTGCCTGTTGCTGGAAAAGGAATTAAGATGCATGGAAGATTTTCCTCATGTCAATCTTTGTCTGTATGAGTTGGAATATGCCCATGGGAAGTTCAACCTGATAAGGGAAAATGATACCGTGCATTTGGGAGGATAAGAAACTTTGTTACTCTTGAGCGAATTCGCTTTTGAATGAAAGGCAGATTCTATTTCTCGTCCTTGCTGATAATCCAAGTGAGCATGCCTACCGTCATCCATATCTTTACCCCGTCTTTGTGGGAGGAAACAGAGCTGTTGGAAATGGGTACAGTGAGGTATTCCTGTTCCTTGAGTTTGGTCATATATTCCCTGCGTTGTTCGCTTGATTTGAATTTATACACCACCACTAATCCTTCACTTTTCGCATCAACAATAGTTTCCATACCGTATTGAAATGGTGCTGCCGCTTTGTATTCTGTTTTGCCATCTTTTGTACTACTGGTATAAGTGTGGCCACATTGCTGAGCATAGGCCAGCAGTTCTTTGATGGAGTTGCTGCGTACAAATTTCACTACCTCAAATGGTTCGGGTTCTGTTGTTTTTTTCACCACAGCTTCAGGTTGCTGAACTACGCGTTGCATCACTATAACAGCCTTGCCCATATTGAGCAGCAGCTCTTTGTTATTTACTGCTTTTATTTCCCACTCAGTGCTGCGTTTGCTGTCGGGCGAGTTCGGGTTGGTGATAGTTATCGTTAGGCGAGTTTCTTCTTTGTT
>DATGWX010000217.1:0-4074 GCA_035299275.1 Bacteroidia bacterium | reverse complement strand
CTCCATCTATGGAAGACAATTCCCCCAAGCGTAACTCTTTTAATGACGATGAATTCGACATTGAATTGCTGTTTGAAAAACTGAACCGTATAAACAAAAAAATTTGGTTCAAACTTACTTTTCCTTTTCGTGTTTTATTCTTCAACACCAAAATTCTTTTTATTACATTCATGATGTGCGGAGTAATCTCCGCAGCACTTCGGTTCACTTTACCTAAATATTATTCGGCTACATTTATTTACGAGCCCACGCTGAAAGCCGACTTATTTCACCTTGACCTGCTGAATGATTTAGACATTTTATTAAAAGAAAATAACAGTGCTACAGCTGCTAAACTTTTAAATATTGATGAAAATCTGGCAGCAAAAGTTAGTCGCTCCAAACACGAAGTATTATATAAAAATGAATTCCGCAAAGACACTATTGCTTCGGTAGAGGTGCTTATTATTGCTGATGACAATACTGTTTTTGACACATTGGAACAAACCATTCTGCATTATCTGGCCACGAGTCCGCATTACAAAAAACTCCACGACATGCGTCAGGCAGAGCTTAATACAATGGAAGAAAAACTGCTTCAGGATATTGAATACAACGACAGTTTAAAACGCACCCTGGCTGCTAACACCACCCCGCGTGGTAATGGCGGATTTGTTTACGGTGAACCCATTGACCCTGTGCGTGTGTATGAATCGGGCATTAACCTTACTCAAAAACTAATCAGTATACGTTCACAAAAACAGTTCATCAATAATTTTGAACTTGTAAAGCCCGTAGTAGCTAAAAACAAGCCTTATTTCCCTCGCTTTATAATACTATTTCCGGCTTTATTCGGAATATGTCTGATAATCCTCTTTGCATACAACCTTAAACGAATGTAGCTGTGTCAGGCTTTTAGTCCTTTCACCCTGCGTTTGTCCCTGTTCACATCTTTTGCCTTGCTGCGTTTAATTTGAACAAAAATATTCCGATTGTCCTCCAGCACATCCATGGCAAATGTTTTATCTCCGTATTTGATGTAACGCACACCGTTCTCCTCCCCGTCATGCTGCAACATAAAATACCCCGAGGTATTTAATTTAAAACGCAGAACTTTATTCTCCCCGTTTTCAAAGCGCAGGTACAAAATATCACCCTCTGCCTTTTCCAATATACCTTTCGTGTGGTGCTTAAAAACAATACGTTCTATTTGTTTTCCGTTTCGCATTCTCACCTTGCCGTTGAGAGCAACCATACCCTCATCACTCACTTCACGCTCAAGAAAAAATCTGCCGTGAGTATAAAATTGCACCTTCTTCAAATCAACCGATTGATTGTTGAGCTGGTTGTACAGTTGCTGATTCACGGCCACCTTCCTGCTACAGGAAAATAAAAGCGGGAAAGATAAAAGTAACACGATGAATGTTTTCATAAGGGTATAGTTTTCGACTCTTAAACCAAAACCATTCCAAACTAAAACAGCAGGTTATACTGCACATTAAAACTTCTGGGAGCACCCATATTACCCGGGAAATACATGTACTCCTTATTTAACGCATTCTTCACTACAAATGAAAACTTATTGTGTGCATTAAGATTAAATGCTACCCGCGCATCAAGCAAACTGTATCCCTTGTTGTGCAAAGCGCGGTATTGATTTACCCCCTGAATAAACAACCCGAATGTGGGGTCTATATTGACCATAAAGCTGTTGTAACGCCAGCTAACTCCCACATCAAACTTTCGAACAGAAATATCCGCATTCAGTTTTACGGTATGTTGAAAACGGTATTTCAATTTGTCTTCACCACCCAAGGTATCTGAAAGTTGTTTTACATAATCTTTGTTTACCGGATCTATAAATGTGTACCCTGCCAATAATTTAACCGGCAAGCCCCATAAATCTCCTTCCCCACCTGTTGTAATTTCCACTCCGTTAATACGAGCGTTGGTAATGTTGAGTGCAGAGAACCCTAAGTAAGCAGCGGTATTATTCGGGTCATACACAGGAGGTAGATACAACCCAAAAGTAAACTCAATCATGTTGTAATATTCTGTCCAGAATAAAGCCGCATCTGCATATCCTTTCCACCGGTTAATTTTGAATACCTGACGAACGCCTACCTCAGCACTCCAGCCTGTTTCAGGTTTTACTGCGGCATTCGGAAATATTTTTAATGTGCCTGCCTGTGTTGCTGCGAAACGTTCAGCTATGGAAGCAAAACGATAGCTTTGCCCCATGGATGCGCGCAGATAAGTTGCCTTACCCAGTTGCGTATTTATGCCTCCTCTGAAAACCGGGTAATATTCCGGCTTAATGGTATCTACTTTATTACGCTCAAATCGTGCTCCGAAAGAAACGTTAAACCTTCGGAATCGTTGATCAAGTTGCGCATAAACCGACCAGGTGTGTCCCTGGTGGCGGCCGTACAAACTATCACTTGCCACACTGTTCCTTTGAAAGCTTGTACCTCCCGTAAATGTAGCGGTATATCCCCGGGCTATGTTAACCAATTGCTGGTACTGGTATTCACTGTACCAGTTGCGGGCCGTTGAACTTTGGTTGGTATTATTTTGATTGTCGGTTAAGTAGTAACGGTTACGTAAACTGTGTTTAGCATTGCTTTTAGTTAGCCATTCTATAAATGGATCAATGTTAATTTTATTGTTCTGCACAATGCTCAAGGTATTTGGTGCAGGCAGGTAGGGGTTTTTCTCATCCTGCCAAAAGAGAAAATTTCCACCTGATGTAAAAACAGCGTTGGCATTTAATCCATAACTTAAACCTGCTATCTTTTTGTTCCTCCAGCGTTGGTTAGCATTTACCCGGAACGTATTGGTATTTTCACCTTTGCGGTAACCATCATCTGACAAATAATAAACGCCTGCTGAAAGTTCGTAGGCACCTATTTTACGTGAATGAAAAACACTGGCTCCATATTGTATGGGATTAGTTTTCCAATACTGAAATTTTTTATCCGGAGCATCGTCTGTTACTCCGCTGAAAATACGAATTTTTGTAACCGGCTTTTGCTGAGGCACTGCCGTGCGCAGGTTAATTACACCTCCCAAAGCACCACTGCCGAACAATGCCGATGAAGCGCCTTTAATCACTTCTACCTGTTCCATATTTTCAAAAGGCAAAGCATCCCACTTAATATCTCCTGCATCACCACTCATCAGCGGCAAACCATCTACCATCAGAGCTACCCTACTTCCGGCCCCGTAACTAAAGCCACTCCCGCCACGGATATTAATTTGTCCGTTCACCACATTTACACCGGGCAACTGGTCAAGCGTTTGATCCAATCTGGTAGTATTGGTGCGTTCAATTAAATCGGGCCTGAGTACTTCCATGGAAACACTCACTTCTTCAATGTGTTGATCAAATTTACCTGCCGATATAACCACCTGCTGCAACTGCTTTTGTACCGGAATCAAAAATACATTAACGGAAGCCACATCATTGATGAAGCTGAGTTTTTTCACATCAACCAGATTACTGTCATACCCCAGGTACGTAAACACTAATGAAACATGGATTGAAGAGAGCAAAATACTAAACCGTCCCTTTTCATCACATGCGGTGGCTTTTCCTTCAGATATAACGTATGCACCGGGTAGTCTTTCTCCCGTAAATTTATCCTTAACCACCCCTTTTACGGTATAGGTTTGAGCGAAAGTTACCTGCCAAAAAAGGGGCAAAAGAAAGATTAAAAGCTTTGATTTCACTTAAATAAGATTCTCATTGCACAAATTAAAACTAGTTTCTGTATATTTATCACGTTTTTAAAAAGAAATACCATGCAGCGCACGCACCTTGAATGCCAGATGTGTGATTCACACACGATATCCTTTCTGAAGGATTGCTCACCCGAGCAACGTGAAAAAATAAGTCAGGTAAAAACCTGCAGCCACTACAAAAAAGGTGAAAACATCTTTTATGAAGGCAACATTCCACTAGGTATTTATTGCATCAGCAAAGGCGTTGTTAAGTTAGTTCGCACCAACCATGACGGCAAAGAGCAGATTCTCCGTTTTGCACAAACCGGTGAATTCTTAGGCTATCGGGCACTTATTGCTGATGAACCACTC
>DATGWX010000216.1:0-15466 GCA_035299275.1 Bacteroidia bacterium | reverse complement strand
CGAATATGAAGATAGCTACAACGGAGGTATGGGGAGCAACGGTTTAACCAGTGCCCGTCATGATGCATTGAAACATGATTATGCTAAAAAGTATCCGGAAAGTTTTGATGCTTTGGTGCCTGATGACTTGGTTTACAGCGGTTCCCTTTCATTAACCGACAAGTGGAAAGACGCCCCGGTAAATGTTGGTCAGTTGATACTTTCACCTACCCGCACCTACGCCCCGGTTATTCATAAAATTTTGCAGGAATGCCGCTCACAAATTCACGGCATGGTGCATTGCAGCGGTGGCGGGCAAACCAAGGTGCTGCATTTTACGGATGATAATCTACATATTGTTAAAGACAACCTGTTTCCCGTGCCGTATTTGTTTGACATGATTCAGCAACAATCAGGTACTGAGTGGAGGGAAATGTACCGCACCTTTAATATGGGTCACCGTATGGAACTATACGTGCCATCAACCATAGCCAACGATTTGATTGCCATCAGTCAAAGTTTTGGGGTTGAAGCTCAGGTGGTGGGTTATGTGGAACCAGCAGACAAAAATCGACTCACTATTCATTCTCCGGGAGGAGTATTGACATACTAGCGTCCGGAGGTGCTATCACCACTCGCGTAGGGTTAGTGCACTTTCAGGGCTGTGGGTTTTATTTCTCTTTGTGTTAAAATAGCCTCGAATCATACTGAGCGCAGCTGAGTGCCAAAGCATTTCAGTTACCACTTTTATGTGATAAGGTGATTTAACTGTAACCGATTACCTTTGCGGGTGAATGAATCTGAATGTACATCATCATACTCAAAGTATCAACGTAAAACAACGGGAGCAACTCAATGGTCATCGAAGTTTATGCATTTGGTTCACAGGTCTTTCCGGGTCGGGTAAATCCACTTTGGCCAATGCAGTAATGCAGAAATTACACAATCAGAATATTCATACCTACCTGTTGGACGGAGATAATACCCGTTTGGGTCTTAACAAAGATTTAGGATTTTCAGATGCTGATCGGGTGGAGAATATTCGCAGGGTAGGAGAGGTATGCAAGCTGATGACTGATGCAGGTTTGGTGGTACTGAGCGCTTTTATTTCTCCTTTTCAAAGTGACCGTGAGTTGGTACGTGAATCCATTGGTTCAGATAAATTTGTTGAGGTTTATGTGGAGTGCAGTTTGGAAACATGTGAAGCTCGTGACCCTAAAGGACTTTACAAAAAAGTACGGGCAGGTGAAATCTCGAAGTTTACAGGTATTGATTCCCCTTACGAGTCTCCGCTCAACCCGAAATTGACTATATTAACAGAAAATAACAACCTTGAAGATAGCGTGAAACAAGTAATTGATTACATTTCACCTTTGTTGAAACTAGATTAGCCCATGGGATACCAGATTAACTACCTGAAACAACTCGAATACGAATCCATTCATATTTTACGTGAAGTGGCTGCGCAGTTCGAAAGACCGGCTTTGTTATTCTCCGGAGGGAAAGATTCAATCCTTACTTCTTACTTAGCTAAAAAAGCATTTTATCCCGCACCGGTTCCTTTTCCATTAGTTCATATTGATACAGGCCACAATTTTCAGGAAACATTAGATTTCAGAGATGAATGGGTAGCGCAATTGGGGGCTCAGTTAATCGTGGGTTCCGTTCAGGAGAGTATAGATAAGGGTAAGGTGCAGGAAGAAAAAGGATACAATGCCAGCCGTAATGTACTGCAAACCGTAACACTGCTCGACACATTAGAGCAACATAAATTTGACGCAGCTATAGGTGGAGGGAGAAGAGACGAAGAAAAAGCACGTGCCAAAGAAAGGATATTTTCCCACCGTGATGAGTTTGGGCAGTGGGACCCCAAAAACCAACGTCCTGAGTTGTGGAATATCTATAACGGACGTAAACAATACGGAGAACATTTCAGGGTCTTTCCTATAAGTAATTGGACAGAAATGGATGTATGGAATTATATCCGCATGGAAAATATTCCTCTTCCATCCATTTATTTCACACACAAACGACTTTGTTTACAACGCGATGGAGTTATTTTAGCCTACGCTGATTTTATGCCGCTGAAGCCAGGGGAACAAGCTGTTGAGATGCAAGTGCGTTTCCGTACTATTGGTGACATTTCTTGCACAGGAGCTGTAGTGTCTGATGCATCTAATCTGGATGAAGTAATAGATGAGATTACCGTTTCAAAATTTACAGAGCGGGGTACTCGCTTTGATGACAAACGCAGTGATACCGCTATGGAAGACAGAAAAAAAGCAGGTTATTTTTAACAGAGCAACTTCATGGAACTACTTAGATTTATAACCTGTGGCAATGTGGATGATGGTAAAAGTACTCTCATAGGGCGATTGTTGTATGACAGTAAAGCCATATTTGAAGACCAGCTGGAGGCAGTAAAACGCAGCAGCACACAAAAAGGAAAAGCATACGTTGATCTTTCTTTGCTTACGGATGGTTTAAAAGCCGAACGTGAGCAAGGCATTACCATTGATGTGGCTTACCGTTATTTTGCCACGCCCAAACGCAAGTTTATTATTGCTGATACACCTGGTCATGTGCAGTATACCCGAAATATGGTTACTGGTGCCTCCATGGCTAATCTGGCATTGGTGCTTATAGATGCCCGCAACGGTATAACCGAGCAAACAAAAAGGCACTCGTTTATTGCATCATTGTTGGGTATACCTCATTTGCTCGTATGCATCAACAAAATGGATCTGGTAGATTACAGTGAGCAGGTATTTGATAAAATTGTAAGTGATTTTAAAGAATTTTCCTCCCGTTTGGATATTCACGACATTAACTTTATTCCTACTAGTGCCTTGCAGGGTGATAATATTGTTGATCGCTCTGAACATATGCCGTGGTACTCAGGAAGCACTTTAATGTATCTGCTCGAAACGCTTCACATCAACAATGATTTTAATTTTATTGATGCACGTTTCCCTGTGCAATACGTAATTCGTCCGCATAATACTGAGCATCACGATTATAGGGCATTTGCAGGGCAGGTAGCAAGTGGTATTTTCAGAAAAGGAGATGAATTGGTAGTGCTGCCCTCCGGCTTAACCACACGTGTAAAAGCTATTCATACCGGAGATGGCGAAGTGCAGGAGGCTTTTCCGCCCATGTCGGTGAGTATTGAACTAACGGATGATGTAGATATCAGTCGCGGTGATATGTTGGTTCGCCTGCACAATCAACCTGAAGTTAGTCAGGATGTGGATGTGTTACTCTGCTGGATGGGCACCAAACCATTGCAGACGGGAGCCAAGTTTTATATTCGTCAGAGTACACGTGAAGTTAGAGGAGTAATAAAAGAAATTTACCACAAAATAGACATCAACACCCTGCACCGCAATGAAAACGATAAACAGTTAAATATGAATGATATTGCCAAAGTACGTTTAAGAACCACACAGCCCTTGCTTTTTGATGCCTATAGGAAAAATCGTTTTACAGGGAGTTTAATTTTAATTGACGAAAGTAGTAATGAAACCATTGCTGCCGGAATGACTGTTTAGTATGGATATAAAAAAATTGCAGCAGAACTGGGACACTATGGGCAAGCACGATGCCATGTGGGCCATTCTTACGCAAGACGATAAAAGTGGAAATCGATGGAACGAATCCGAATTTTTTCAAACCGGAGTGAAAGACTTTAAGAGGGTAGTGGAAAACATTCAGCGATGCGGTATTACACTTTCACGAAACAAAGCACTTGATTTTGGTTGCGGTATAGGTCGTTTAACACAACCACTTTGCACCTGTTTCAATTCAGCTGCGGGTGTTGATATTGCGCCCTCTATGATTGAGCAGGCTCGCATACACAACAGGTATGGAGATAAATGTATGTACTACCTCAATGAAAAAGATAATCTTTCCATATTTAATGACGGTGAGTTTGACTTTATTTATTCACTGATTGTGCTGCAGCACATGCATCCGAGTCTTTCACGAAACTACATCAAAGAATTTATCCGCCTGTTATCACCTGAAGGCATTGCGTATTTTCAGTTACCGGCCAGATACTTAGGCCAGAAACAAAAAGGTGTGAAGCATTCATTGAAAGAAGTTGCCAGAAAAATACTTCCGGTTTCGATTTATGCTATGCTGAATAAAAATAGCGCAACAGGAGGGGCCAGTATGGAAATGTACGGGACGCCTAAAGAAGAGTTAATTTCTTTTATTGAACAGAACGGAGGAAAAATAGTACAGGTGTTGGAGGATAAAAGTGCCGGAGAGCTATGGGAAAGCTACGTGTATATGGTAAGTCGTGCTTAATTTTATGCTATCTTTGCAGCAACCGAACTCTATAACTAAAACATTATGCATTTGATACATGCACCTAACCTGCAATTAGTTTCTCTTCACATACCCAAAACAGCCGGTACATCTTTTCGGACGATATTAAAGCAAGTGTACGGTGCAAAAGCAGTAGTGAGGTTTGACATTATTAATGGGGAGGCTTACATAGAACAAAAACTGTTTAAAGGAGACAAACTTCCGGCACACATTAAAGTAATTCACGGTCATTTCTGTTATGCTGACTTGATTCAAAAAGTGCAATTGCCAGCGGGAGTAAGAAAAATTACCTGGTTACGTCATCCGGTAAAAAGAACTGTTTCTAACTATTTTTACCTGTGCAGCATGCTTAAACACTACTTGCAGGAAGATAAAAACAAAATTGATATTCTGAGTAAAATGCAACGCACCATTCTGGAGTATGCCGGTGACGACAAAAACAAAAACAGAATGTCTTTTTTTCTTCGAGGCAGCTCCCTTAAGGATTACGACTTTGTAGGATTGGTAGAGCATTTTGATGAACACTTGAAGTTGATGGCAGCTAAACTGGGATGGCCGGAAGCTTTGAAGCCTATTCACCACAATGAAACAGATAAAACTGAATATTCGGTAAATAAGGAAGTAGAATTGAAAATTGAAGACTGGAACAAAGCTGATATGGAACTTTATGCTTTGGCCTTAAAAGACAGGGATAATTAGCCATGCAGATATTACTTGTTTATTTATATTTTTACACGCACAAACCAAACAGGATATAGATGATTTGGCTAGCTTCTTTTCCCAGGTCAGGAAACACTTTTTTCCGAAATGCCATGTTCGAATTATATGGCATGGAGTCATATGATTATTATCCTGTGCGCGGAGTTAAAATCAATGAAGACTACACTAAATACCCCATTGTTAAAACACACATGCTGCCCTGGCAGGTAGAGCCTTCAGATGAGTCAATACCGGCAATATATTTGGTTCGTGATGGCAGAGATGCATTGGTTTCCATGGCTCACCAGCGAAAAGATATCATTGCACCGGGCAGTGATTTTAATGAGAATCTCAAAATGGCCATTGTAGCGGAATATGGAAGCTATTTTGGTGGTTGGTCAGAAAACTGCCGGCAATGGATAAAAAGATCTGATATCATTATTCGCTATGAAGATTTGATTTCTGATAGCCGTGCCACCTTTGAAAGAGTGCGCAAGCTGATGAATCTACCTGAGCCCGATTACTCTAAAATTCCCACTTTTGAACAACTGAAGTTTGGTAGGCCACAATATGGAAATGGTACAGAGGAGTTGTTAGGAGGGGCGCAAATCGAAGATTACTCGAAAAAATTTTATCGAAAAGGAAAAGCAGGCGGGTGGCGTGATGATATGAGTGTGGAAATGCACGATTTATTCTGGAGTTATCACGGAGAGATGATGGAACATCTGGGCTATTCATACAGCGGAGAAATCACACCTTTGCATCAGGATACCGATCGCTTGGTTATTTCAAAACTGGATTTGCCTTTGCAGGAGAGTGCTCGCAAGACTAAAGTGCTTATTGAATCTTCAAAACTGTTGCTGTGGTACAATGAAGGAGCCAAAAGATACCTTATGGAACTACTGAAAGGTATGCTCGAAGTTGTGCAGGCCCCGAAAAGTAATTGGGAAATTGATATTTACGTAGGGGGTAAAATATATAATCTGGAATCATGTGCCCGATTTTTTTACAAAGATGCCCTGCTGGAAAAACACCTGATGGAGTATAGAAGTTTGGTAGCATCAGGTATTTCCAAAGATGAAATTGCAGATCAGATAAAAGGAGCAAAATATTACAGGAAGTTAAAAGTTGGTATCAGGAATCTTTCACGACTTCTAAAAAGAAGTTCCGTTTACCAGCTCTATTTTCACACAGCATATTTTATTAAGAAATATCCATTCAGATTCAAGCTTAATACGTATTGGAATCAAGGCAGGAGAAAATATGGGTTAAAATCGAAGATTAAAGACCTCAGTCAGTATGACGTAATTCATTTGCCCGTAATGCAGAATTATAAAGCGTTTAAGGATATCCCCGGGAACTATGTTATTACAATGCATGATTTGACGCATATCTATTTTCCGCAATTTCATACCCAACGAAACATAGATTGTTGTAACGAAGCTATGAAGTTTATTGCTGATAAAGAGGCGGAGATAATCGCGATTTCAGAATCAACTAAACATGATTATCTGAAAGAAACAAAAGCTACGGATAATGTAACGCAGGTAATCTATGAAGCTGCTGACAGAAAAAAATTCAGGCAACAAACCAACCACGATAAAATTCGTAGTACGTTGGATAATTATAAAATTCCGGATGTTCCATACTTGCTTTGCTTGTCCACACTGGAGCCCAGAAAGAATCTGGTAAACACTATAAAGGCATTTAAGCAGTTTACCGATAAGCACCCTGATACGAAGCTTAATTTGGTAGTAGCAGGTAAGAACGGCTGGAACAACGATGAACTATTTACCCTTGAAATTCGCAATAATCCTCGTATATTATTTACAGGTTTTGTTGCCGATGAAGATTTGCCGAATCTTTATTCCGGAGCCTTGGCGCTTTCTTATGTTTCCTATTATGAAGGTTTCGGATTACCACCGCTGGAGGCAATGAGTTGCCGTACACCGGTTATTTATGGTAATAACAGTTCCATGATTGAGGTAGTAGGCAATACAGGATATAAAGCAAACCCTGCCGATGTGGACAGTATAATGATCCAAATGGAGAGTGTGTATTTTAACCGGGAACTGAGAGATGAAAAGGCAACGCTTTCCCTGCAACGTGCATTTACCTTCAGTTGGCGCAAAACAGTTATGGAAACACTTGAATTATATAACAAAGCTAAGGCGAAAAAGCAAGGCGGAGTGGCACAATCAAATAATCATAACGTACACATCAAATACCCAGAGGTACATAGTGAGGCTCATTAATAACTTTGATGTTATATCTTTGAATAGGAAGAGATTTTCAGTACGAAAAATTCAGAGATACAAATTTTCTTAAACAGAAGATGCAATACTATGTTGCCAAAAGATTTATGCAATCTATTTTAACAAATGATTAAACAGTTCAACTCGCCATTCTTTAAATTTTTGTTGGCCTGTATACTTGTCAACCTCGTCTGTTGGTTTGTTAATCCATACAATGCTGTTCCTACAGCCAAAGAGCAAGCACGCAATACATATCCTAAACAGGCATGGCCTGAGTATGTCAGCGCTGCTAAGGACCCCGCGAAAAAACTAGTGGTTATCATTGGTAATTCACAATCATACGGGGAGGTGGATGAAAACCCCGAGCACATATACCCGTATTATTTACGTTCGAAGCTAATCCAAAAGGATGTTGTGCTCGAGAACTGGTCAGTTAGAGGAATACGCACTTCAGATATTGAATTACTTTCTGCTAAAGCACTGGAGAAGGGTGCTGACATAATAGTGTTTGCGTTGGATATGAGCAATTTTGATGTTCCCGAAAACATTAAGCTCGATTATCCGAATACTGACATCAACCTCTTGTTGGCTAATGCTGAAGTAAGGGAGCTGATGCAATATTCATTGCTTGCTAAAAGTTACGGCATTGAGGATGTACTGCGCAAGACACTCACTAAGTACGTACCCTTAGTGAGGCTCAGAAGCCCATTGTACAAAAGTCTTACAAGTGTGGTGAATAAGAATGATGAAATTCTTGTTTTTGGTAATCCGGTAAGTCGTGAATACAACCCTCAGATCAATGATTTTAAACTCATGCGTGACAAACTCATGAATAAGAAGGTCAGTAAGAATTTTGAAGTGAAAATTACTAAAGACCATCTTCGAACTTACCTACATACTGCAACCTTATTTGAATATTACCTTGCTCATCGGGTAAAAGGCTACAACACTAAAATTCTTTTTGTATGGCAACCCCTCAATGTAAATGCAATCAAACCTGAGGAACGAAAACTAATAGACCGATTCAGAAATGACATGGAAAAATTGAATGCAAAGCTGGGCTTTAAGCAAATTAACATGTTGGAAGTTATCCCTGAAAAAGGGATGTCTACTATTTCGCATTTTAATAGTCAAGGCCATAAAATGTTTGCTGACTCTTTATACAATTACCTGAACAATGAACTTTAACAGCATACTCTTTTTTGCTTTAGTAATCCCGGTATTGCTGATGTATCGCTGGCTGCCATGGAAGTGGGGCAAGATTGTGTTGGTTATAGCCTCGTATGTTTTTTACGGATATGCAGAACCATGGTACATGATTCTGTTGTTTTATTCATCTGTGGTTGATTATATAGGTGCTATCATGATTCATGATGCCAAAAAAGAAATATGGCGTAAGGTGTGGTTGGCAATAAGCGTAATAGGTAACCTTGGCCTGCTGCTCACCTTTAAATACACTGATTTTATTATTGAAAATGTGAACGTTTTGGGGGCTGTGTTTGATGTAACCCCCATTGAAAAATTAGGTTGGTTACTGCCCGTAGGTATTTCATTTTATACTTTTCAAACCTTATCGTACTCTATTGATGTGTACATAAGAGAAGCTGAACCCTGTCGTAACTTTATGACTTTTGCGTTATATGTAGCCTACTTCCCGCAGTTGGTTGCTGGCCCTATTGAAAGAGCATCACACCTCATTAAACAACTGGGCGATAAACATCAGGTAGACGCAGAGAATATCATGCAGGGTATTCAACGTATTCTGTGGGGACTGGTAAAAAAGTGTGTAATAGCCGACCGACTCGCGATTTTGATTAATGAAGCATATGCCAACCCGGGAGAGATGCCTGCACCGGTGCTGCTTATGGTGATGCCGGGATTTATGTTGCAACTGTATCTTGACTTCAGTGCATACACAGATATTGCCATAGGATTAGCCAGACTGATGGGCGTAAAACTTGCCGAAAATTTTAAACACCCACTTGCGGCCCGCAACCCGGCAGATTTTTGGAACCGATGGCACATTACACTTACTACCTGGTTCAGAGATTATGTTTTTGTAACATTGGGTGGCTTGAAAAGGCAACAGATGAAAAAGAGCCTTATCAATATTATGATTGTTTTTACGCTCACAGGTATATGGCATGGTGCACGTTGGAATTTTGTATTTTTTGGAGTGTATGCAGGCTTAGGTGTAGCAGTATATCAATACATCAAAATATTTTCGCCTTGGCGCACTACCCGTCCATTATTGGGTAAAACAATCTTGGGCACTTCGCTGGCCGTTTTTTTACATACCGTTTATTATTCAGTAGGTGGTGTTTTCTTCAGAACTCCTGATATTGCCACAGCTCTTCAGCTTTACAAAGGAGCACTCTTTAATACGTGGCGTATTGCTCATGAACATCAACTGTATATTTTATTTTTTACGTTGATGTTTGCAGTTCACTTTATACGTGACAGTGATAGCTATATGTCACGAATCAATGAAAAGATAAAGCTAATCCCCGTTTGGGTGTGGTGCACATTTTATGTAGTTGTGCTGGCTTTTTGGGCCTACGATTATCAGGTAACTTTCGTTTATTTCCAGTTTTAGCGTATGCGGTCGGCTGAGCGAACTAAGTCCTCATCTTTTTTAATCAGCAGTAAGGTTCTGAAATTAAGGTAAAGCAAAAATACAAACAGTATACTGCCGAAGAAGGAACCTTTGATAGCTTCCAACGGGCTGAAAGCGGGTATTACCCGGTAAGCATTAGAGAAAGTTAAAGCAACCAACAGTAGAATTAATACGAAGTTGTATTTGCATAATTTGATTTGTTTTACACGGTTTTTAAACGAAAACAAAATGAACAGATTGTAAGCAATCAGTAACAAAGTTGCACCAAACGTGAGCCATTGCGTTTCAGTTTGTATGATGTTTGCATTCTGATCAAACACGTAAAATGCACGCAGGTTAAGAGAATAATGAGTCATTACATCTCCGTTCAGGGTCCATTGGTCTAACACCTGTCCGAAAGAAAGCACACATAAAATGGCGCAAATGCCTAACAGATAAACAGTTTGAATACGTTGAATCATATAGCTGAAATTTGGCGCAAGTTACAGCAAAATCTCAAAACTATCCTGGGGTGCAGATGGGCAATTATTGTATAAATTTGCGGCTTTATTAATATCATACAAATGAAAGCAGTTTACGTTGTTGATGCAGTAAGGACACCCATCGGTCGTTATGCAGGTGCTCTTGCCCATGTTCGTCCTGATGATTTGGCCGCTCATGTTATTCGCGAGTTGGTAAAACGTAATCCCGCAATTGAACACGATGATATTGAAGATGTGGTTTTAGGTGCTGCTAACCAAGCAGGTGAAGATAACCGCGATGTTGCGCGCATGGCTTTGTTGCTGGCAGGTTTACCTGTTCACATAGGCGGTGTTACGGTAAATAGGTTGTGTGCCTCAGGTTTACAAGCCATTATCGATGCCACACGTGGAATTTTGAGTGGCAATGGAGAGGTCTACATAGCCGGAGGAACTGAAAGTATGAGCCGTGCACCTTTTGTAATGGCAAAAGCAGATAGCGCTTTTGGCCGCACACCTGAAATTTATGATACTACCATCGGTTGGCGTTTTACCAATAAAAAACTGGCTGAAATGTACCATCCCTATACTATGGGAGAAACTGCCGAGAATGTTGCTCAAAGATGGAATTTGACCCGGGATGAGCAGGATAATTTTGCTTTACAATCTCAGATTAAATATGCTGCAGCTCATGCGGCAGATAAATTTGCAAACGAGATAGTGCCCGTTTCTATACCTCAGAAAAAAGCTGATGCGGTGGTATTTGCGAAAGATGAACATCCACGCGCTACCAGTATGGAGGAATTGGGTAAACTAAAACCCGCATTCAAAAAAGACGGTACAGTAACAGCCGGAAACTCATCAGGCGTGAATGACGGGGCAGCAGCTTTATTCATTGTTTCGGAAGATTACGTAAAAGAACACAACCTTAATCCGCTTGCTCGTGTGGTGTCTATGGCTGTAGCGGGATTGGATCCTGCTATAATGGGCATAGGTCCGGTACCGGCTTCACAAAAAGCACTGAAGCGCGCTGGTCTTACAGCAAATGATCTTTCATTAGTAGAATTAAATGAGGCATTCGCTTCTCAAAGTTTAGCCTGTGTGCAAGAGTTAGGGTTGAATCCCGATATAGTAAACGTGAACGGGGGAGCCATTGCCCTTGGACATCCGTTGGGTTGCAGTGGTGCTCGCATCAGTACCACCCTTATTCATGAAATGCAAAAACGTAACGGTAGTAAGTACGGATTAGCAACGATGTGCATAGGAGTTGGACAGGGTGCTGCGGTTATTTATGAAAAGTGCTAACAGAATCTTTTCGGGCTACAAACACACAATATTTCATCGTAGAATTGTTCGACAAGGAGTGAATAAAACAGGTGTCGAGTTTCAGATAGGGTTTTGACAACAATGTGTCTAAAGGCATGCTGTGCAAGGTAAAAGACCAGTATTCGTCCCATATAATAACTTCATTTGCCTTAAGCCGATAGTCAGGTTTTTTGTAAAATAACTGGAATGCAGTTGAATCATACAAGTTCTGATTTAAAAAATGAGACAATGCCGGATCAGAAAAATAGAACACCTCATCAGTATATTTTTCTTTTATGTAAGGAGATAATTGATGAGCCATAAACCGTTGCCCTTCATTCAGAGTGAAATCAGATTGCAGGTCAGCAGCTGTGGGTGTATATAAAAATGTGAAGTAGAACAGTGATATGAATAGTACGCTTTCAGTTACATATTCTGTAGCTTTACTTTGCAGCTTATATAAAGGATAACTAACTACGTTAAATCCGGCCACACACAATATAGCAATGCAGGGCATGGTTCCCATAATTACCCGTGTAAGTCCGATGGAACCAAACATACCAAAGGTCCAGAAAATGCTGTGTGCAATAAAAACCACTAAAAAACTTCCGCAAATCAACCAAAAAGATAGATGGAGTTGGACAGTTTTCTTTGACTTTAGGTACTTATAAATTGTATGTAAAATGCCTGCACTTAGAACAAAACAGGAAACCGGCCCAATCAGGTAATACATACGAACAGGGAAATAATGCCAGTGCCTTTCGCCTTCCAACAATTCAGTTCTAGCGTAGGGATTTTCTGTGAATACCCACAAAATACTCTCGTGGTAAGAGTACCCCATTAAACTAATAAACACATGCCCGGTGAGCAACCAGGGCCACAAGCGTATCTGGTTAAAGCTATAGAGAAAAACAGCTGCCAACGATAAAATAAAGAGACCCTCTGTTCTGGCAAATGGAAGAAAAGAAAGCACTATCAGTCCGGCTTTCATACGGTTGCTACTTATCAGCAATATCGCTACTGCAAGCACCAAAGCAAAGGTAGGTTCAGTAAAAGCAGATGGAGTTACTTCAATGGTTTCAGAAGCAAAGAAGAAAAAGAGTACAGTAAGCCAGGCTCTTTTTATACCCGTAATACACGCAGTGTGGTAGGCTGCGGCACAGGCTATGCTCATTGCCAAAACGTTGTAACATTTAACAGCTTTAAATCCTAGTTGAGCAAATGGAAAACTGAGTAAGGTATACAAAGGCTTTCCCCAATGATCAAAAAACAACGCATGATTTTTAGCTGCTCCTCTGGCAATTAAGTAGTGGCACATACTGTCTCCGTTACCGGCTGTTCCGTCTGTTAAAATTACGGCACTCAGCAATACCACTGTGATGCTACCCAAAAGAGCATAAAATAAGCTGTGGGTAGCAACAAAAGACGTTGAAAATCTATTAGTGTACAAAACAGATTCAAATATACAATTCGGCCCTCAATTTCTTAAAAGCCTCTTATCTTTGCCGTTTCATGCGTTATGCACTTCAGCTTTCATACTTTGGCAGTCGTTACCACGGGTGGCAAAAACAAAACAATGCCCACACTGTTCAGGCAGAGGTAGACAAAGCTTTGTCTAT
Source organism: Bacteroidia bacterium (assembly GCA_035299275.1). GTDB lineage: Bacteria > Bacteroidota > Bacteroidia > UKL13-3 > UKL13-3 > JAGPCK01. The sequence goes on along the minus strand of DATGWX010000216.1, from coordinate 2,202 downwards.
ACTGCTTCGTGAAAATATTGAAACAGTGGGCTGCGGAAGAACTGATACAGGCGTGCATGCTAAAGATTACCTGCTGCATTTTGACACAAAAAGTACCTGTGATGATAACTTGGTGTATCGTTTAAATAAATTGCTTCCCGAGGATATTGCCATACATAACATTCACCTGGTGAGTGATTTTTTTCACGCCCGTTTTGATGCTTCCTTACGTGGCTATGCGTACCATATTCACCAGCGAAAAAATGCATTTTTACAGGAACGTTCCTGGTATTACCCGGTGCAGTTGGATGTGGAGGCCATGAATAAAGCTGCGGCAATTTTACTTCAACACACCAATTTTCAATGTTTCAGTAAAACCAACACACAGGTATATACCTTCGACTGCAATGTGACCAAAGCCTGCTGGATTCAAAAGGAAGCTGAACTTATATTTGAAATTGAAGCCAACCGTTTTTTACGCAACATGGTGCGTGCTATTGTGGGCACCTTGCTGGAAGTAGGTAAAGGCACACTTTCGTTGGACGGTTTTAATAAAATTCTTCTGAGCGGGAATAGAAGCGATGCGGGCCAATCTGTACCTGCTCATGGATTATACCTTTGTAAAGTAGCATACAATGAGGTTACCTTTGACTTAAACAGAAAATCCTTTGCCCTTGAACAGCACGAAGAAGAATAAAACCGGAGAAGCGTTAGACATACAGCTGCTTAAGCGCATGTATGAACTGGCCAAACCACACCGTAAAATTTTAAAAACATCAGTAGTGTTGGTACTGGTGAGTGCTGCTTTGGCACCCACACGACCCTATCTAACGCAATACATCCTTGATGTACACATAGCTAATGGTAACATGCAGGGGTTAGTTAACTGGAGTGCCATTCTGTTCATTATTCTTTTGGTTCAGACAGGTATTTTACTTGCACAAACGTACCTCACCAATTTACTGGGACAATCCATTATCAAAGACCTTCGCATTAAAGTCTACGAGCATATTAATCGTTTGTACTTAAAGTTTTTTGATAGAACGCCTGTAGGTACTTTAGTTACCAGAAATGTGTCCGACATTGAAACTGTTGCTGATGTATTTTCTGAAGGTATGATTAGTATTGTAGGTGATATACTGCAACTGGTCTTTATTTTGGGTGCCATGTTTTACACTGATTGGAAACTTTCACTTATAAGCCTTTCAGTTTTCCCTTTGCTCGCTTACAGTTCATATTTATTTAAAGAAAGTGTAAAACGTTCTTTTCAGGACGTACGCAATCAGGTAGCCAAGCTCAATACCTATGTACAGGAGCACATTGTGGGCATGTCTATTGTGCAGGTATTTAACAGGGAGCAAACGGAGATGGCGCGATTCAAATCAATTAATAAAGAACACCGCGATGCCAATAACCGGGCAATATTTGCCTATTCGGTATTTTTTCCTGTAGTAGAGGTGATTACAGCCTTGTCTATTGGTTTGGTGGTATGGTATGGCTCCAAACAGGCGCTCAACAGTGAACTTTCGCTGGGAGTAGTGGTAGCATTTATCATGTACATCAACATGTTTTTCAGACCTATCCGTCAATTGGCCGATCGGTTCAATACTTTGCAAATGGGTATGGTGGCCTGCGAGCGTATCTTTAAACTACTGGACGAAAAAGAAACACTCGAACCTCAGGGAAGCATAAAAGATTTTAAAGTAAAAGGACATATTCAGTTCAAAGAAGTGTGTTTTGCATATAACCCCGGAGAGTACGTGCTAAAGAACATCAGTCTTGAAATTCAACCGGGTAAAACACTTGCACTGGTGGGCGCAACCGGTGCGGGTAAATCATCAGTCATCAACCTGCTCAGTCGTTTTTATGAAATTGAAAAAGGGGAGATTATACTCGATGGTGTAAACATTCGGGAGGCCGACTTGCATTATTTGCGTAAGAACATTGGTGTGGTATTGCAGGATGTATTTTTATTCAGCGGCAGTATATTGGACAATATCACCTTGTTTAACCCCGATATTTCAGAGCAACAGGTAACAGATGCAGCTAAATTGATTGGAGCACATGATTTCATCTCCAAACTGCCTGATGGGTACCACCAGAATGTATTTGAAAGAGGAGCCACACTTTCCGTTGGTCAGCGGCAACTCATTTCTTTTATACGTGCACTGGTTGCCAACCCAGCTGTATTGGTGCTGGACGAAGCTACTTCATCTGTGGATA
>DATGWX010000215.1:0-5801 GCA_035299275.1 Bacteroidia bacterium | reverse complement strand
TTCCGCTGAACATGATGTCCGTAATGCGGAATCCTAAAATGTCGTTTGCTTTTTCAAAAAGCTCCTTGGCTAACGGATACTGCTCGTACAAATCCTTGCCCATACCTGAAAATTGTGAACCCTGTCCGGGAAATACGTATGCCTTCATATTATTTTTGGTTTATTCTTCTCCGTAGTACTCCACGTAATTGCGCTCGGTTTCCACCAACTTCAAACAATGCAATTTACATCCCGGGTCGAGGTGCGGCACCAATTGTTCCCAAATAGCCACCACAATATTTTCAATGGAGGCCAGTTTACCCTTCATAAAATCCACATCCTCGTTGATGTTCATGTGATCCAGTTTATCCACCACGTGTTCACTGATAACACGTTTCAGTTTCTTCAGATCCATAATAAATCCGGTATCGGGATTGGGGTAACCTTTAATGGTAACATACAACTCAAAGTTGTGTCCATGCCAGTTTTTGTTGGCACAGCGGCCAAATACTTCATTGTTCTGCTCCTCTGTCCAATTAGGGTTGTAGAGTTTGTGAGCTGCATTAAAGTGCTCTTTTCGTGTTATATATAACAATCTAGGTTTCTCAGCCATATGCTGTAGGTTTGCCGTTATTGAATGCCGCAAATATACGATTTATGGGCATTTAGCTTAATTTTGAACACAATATTTAAATAAACATGATTGTAATTACCGGAGCCGCGGGTTTTATAGGCAGTTGTCTGGCCTCTTTTCTGAACCGCGAAGGATATAATGACCTGATACTGGTGGATGATTTTAACCGCCCTAAAAAAAAGAACAACTACGCTCATTTAAAGTATACGGCACTGGTTGATCGAAATATTTTTCACAACTGGTTAAGTGAAAATCACACATTGGTTCAGTTTGTCTTCCATTTGGGAGCACGAACCGATACCACTGAATTTAACAAAGCCATTTTTGACGAACTGAACGTAGCTTACTCCCAACAGGTATGGAACAACTGTGTAGAATTTGGTTTGCCGCTGGTGTACGCTTCTTCTGCCGCTACTTATGGTTTGGGCGAATTGGGTTATGATGATGACGAGACTAAAATTGAACAATTGAAACCGCTTAATCCGTATGGCGATTCCAAAAAAGCGTTTGACGTGTGGGCATTGAAGCAAGAGCGTAAACCTTACTTTTGGGCTGGCTTAAAATTCTTTAATGTATACGGCCCCAATGAATACCACAAGGGACGCATGGCTTCTGTTATTCTGCATGCCTTTAACCAGATTAAAGAGAAGGGATCGGTAAAATTATTCCGCTCACACCACCCCGATTTTAAAGACGGAGAACAACTGCGTGATTTTATTTACGTAATGGACCTGATTAACGTGTGTTACTTCCTGATGCAACACCGCAAAAACAGCGGCATTTATAATCTGGGTACCGGAAAGGCAAGAACTTTTCTTGACCTGGCACGTACTACCTTTAAAGCTATGGGCGTTATCGAAAGCATTGAATGGGTAGATACCCCGGCCGACATACGCGACAAATACCAGTACTTTACAGAAGCCAACATGAGCAAACTCATCAGCATAGGTTACCATCAACCCTTCACCTCCTTGGAAGACGGCATTGCTGATTATGTAAACACGTACCTGAAAAAAGGCAGCTACTACTAAACCATGCATAATACACAGCAATTGTTCAATACAAAAAAAACAGGGTGGTTGCTGATTGCTCTGCTTATGGTATTGGGCTGCGTTTATTGGCAAAATGTCGTTTTAAGTAACTCACAACAAAACATAGAAACCGAATACACGAACCTGCAGCGCATTATTCATGAAAAAGAACTGATGCTTGAACATGCCTGCAGAATTATCTCCTCAGCTAAAGGTGGTGAACAACAGTTGCAAGACATGTTGCATGATTACTCCATGAATCAGCAGGTATATGTACAGGCTTATAAAAGCGACTCTGTAATACTCTGGAACAATAACCTGTTTAACATACGCGATCACCTGAATGAAATCGCTCCCGGCACAGGAGTACATAAAAGCAACAACGGCTGGTACATGGTCCACCGCATTGATACCGGTGAAACTAGCTACTTCAGTTATTTTCTCATCAAAAAAGAGTTTCCGTTTCAAAACGATTACCTCAAAAATGAATTTAATCCTGAACTACACCTTTCGCCCAGCAGCAGAATAAGCCTCATCAAGACAGATGAATACAAAGGGATTAGAAACATTCAATCCAAAAAATTATTCTACATCAGCATCAGTGCCACTGCACCGGAATTACCTTTTTATGTAACATGGCTTAGCTGCCTGGTAACTTGTTTTTTCCTTATTGTATTGTTCCGCTGGAGTTTTGTTTCTTATCCTAAAAATTACCTCGCCACCTTTGCCATTGAAACAACTCTGCTCATCATGCTCCGTGTAATGAACACTGGCTTGGAATTTCCGCACCAACTTTATCATAGCGAATTGTTCAGCAGCCTTACCTATGCCTCTTCTACCTGGTTACCTTCTTTGGGTGATGTATTGATTAACAGTTTACTTTTCCTTTTATTATGCTCCAGAATTTCAGGCTGGATAAGACGCTTTACCAACAAAACAAAAGAGCAGTTGTACTTACAATCGCCCAATGAGGCCAGAACAATTGCCATATTGACTCTGCTCTTATTTTTTGTGTTTACTGTGGTGGTGCTTTACGTTTGTAAAAGCCTGATTATTGACTCCAACCTGCTGTTTGATGTAAGCACCATTTACCTTACCGGATGGAACTATTTTATTTGTGTAACCACCATAGGTATTCTTATTTTCAGTCACATCATCATTACCAATGTACTTGTACAGTTACTTCTTAAAACGGGCCTTCCGTTTAAAACTGCACTCATCTACCTGCTGTTATTTTCCGGAGCACTCATTACAGGAGAAATAATAAAAGGTAACAACAATGTGCTCAATCTGTCTCTGGTACTTATGTATGTGGTGCTTATTGCATCCACTCCATTTCTAATTAAACAGCTTATATGGTACCAAAAAGCGCTGGGGGTGATTATTGTTATTTCACTTTTTGCGGCCAACTATATTTTTTACTGGAACAGTGAAAAAGAGAAGGAAAGCAGAAAGGTATACGCCTTTAAACTCATTAACCGCAATGATGTAAATGCTGAATACTATTTTGGTGAAGTAGAACACAAAATTGCTGCTGATCCGCTGATACGTGACTATTTCAAAAGTTCCATTATTCTGAAACAGCAAATGGAAAGGTACATTAACCAGAATTACTTCAGTGGTTACATAGGGCGTTACGATATCTCTCTTTATGACTACGACTCATTGGGTAATCCGTACAAAGAAATTAACAGCCTTACCTACCGTGAAATTGATTCCATCTATGCCTTTAATTCCGTTTCAACTGTAGGCTCCTATTTTAAAAACATCCAATCCTCTCCGGATATTCAGGGTTACCTCTCGCGTTTCTCTTTTGGTGACAGCCTGCACCCCTTTGGTGTACTTTACATATTACTACAACCCAAAATTATTCAGGATGAAAACCGCTTTGATGAACTTTTGGCAGAAGGCAGTAACAGCATAAAAAACAGAAATGACATTTATTCCTATGCTTTGTACAGAAACCGCAAACTGCTCAATAAAAGCGGAGACTATGCCTATCCCATCAGATTACCTCTGCTGGAGCATCCTAACAACTATACCTACTTTAATGAGGCCGATTATTCCCACCTGCTGTTTACCGACAATAACAGTTTTGAAATTCTCATCAGTAAAAAACAGAACAAGATAAACGAGCAGGTAGCTATATTCTCCGTGTTGTTTGTATCATTTACAACCATCACCTTAGTGATATTTGCCTTGCTTACCGCACTTTCCCTGCTACTCAATTACACAGAACAACGTTTTGCCGGAAAAAAAGTCATCCGGAAAATACAGAAACTTTTCTCTGACCTTTTCCACCTCTCCGATTTCCGGCTCAATCTTATCAGCACTAAAATTCAGGTGAGTATTATCATCATCGTTTTCCCCACCTTGCTGTTCACCTTCTATTTCACTATAGATTCGATGATTGCCAAATACGAAAAAGCACAAAATGAAAAAGTAGCCCGTAAGATACGCAACGTAGTAAAGGCTATAGAGAATGATCCCAGAATACGTATAAGTAACTTATCAGTATCAGACCTTGCGTTATTTACCCATCAGGTAGCTGAATTTAACAATACCGATATCAACCTATACGACACCAAAGGTCAGTTACTAACCAGCACCACCTCCCGTATTTATGATGCGGGAATACTTGCACCGCTAATGAACATCAATGCATTTTACGCGCTGCATGTACAGGAAAAATCACAGGTATTTTTACCTGAAGATATTGGAAATATCAAATTTCTGGCTGCCTATGTGCCCGTGCTCGACAACAAGAAAAATATTGTTGCCTACCTCAACCTGCCCTACTTTGTTAAAAAGAGCGAAGTATACAATGAAGTCACCAGCCTCTTCATCAGTATCATCAACACTTATGTAATCGCATTTATAACGGTTATCATTATTATTTACATCATTTCCAGAAATATTGCCGCACCACTCAACCTGATCAGAAATAAAATGGCCGTTACCTCTTTGGGTGGCAAAAATGAGCAGATAGAATGGAAAGGAAATGATGAGATTGCACAACTGGTATTACAGTACAATACCATGATTGATGAATTGGCTAAAAGTGCCGAAAAACTGGCACGATCAGAGCGGGAAGATGCCTGGCGTGAGATGGCCAAACAGGTGGCACACGAAATTAAAAATCCGCTTACACCCATGAAGTTGAGTGTGCAACATTTGCAAAGAGCCTGGAAAGACAAAGCACCCAACTTAGATGATACGTTTAAACGTGTAACCGGTGTACTGATTGAACAAATTGACAGTATGTCCTTACTGGCAACTGAGTTCTCCAGCTTCGCTAAATTACCGGCATCAAGATTTGCTGTAATCAATGCTATGGAAATTTTGCAGTCAGTTATTGATTTGTACAAAGACCAGGGAACTGAAATAACGGTGAACAATGAAAACAATACCGTAAATATTTTGCTGGACAAAGACCAACTGATGCGGGTGTTTAATAACTTAATTAAAAATGCGGTACAGTCAATTCCTGATGACCGTAAAGGGCATATAACTATCCGCAGCCTCACTCAAAACGGGCAACTTGTTATTTCCATCCGTGATAACGGAACCGGAATAAATGAAGAAGAACAGCAAAAGATTTTTTTGCCCAACTTCAGCACCAAAACCTCCGGCATGGGCATGGGACTGGCTATAGTAAAAAATATTGTGGAGAGTGCCGGTGGCGATATCCGCTTCGAAACGGAAGAAAATACAGGAACTACCTTCTTCGTCAATTTTCCCATAGCGAACAATGCATGAGAATAATCGCTGCAATTTGTTTGATGATTGTAGTCAGCCAATTTTGTTCAGGGCAGACAAATACCAACCTTTTCTCTAAAATTTTTCCTGCACAAGACAGCCTTGTGGTAGATACACTGCCGCTGGCACCGGGAAGTGTGACGGTAAAATCAGGAAATACAGTATTAAATGAAATAAGTGACTATACCGTTAACTATGTTACGGCCTCTATCAGATTACATGTCCCGCAACACGACAGCATTTCGGTTACATACAAACGATTGAGTGTTGACCTGCGCAAAACCTACCGTCACAAAGACACCTCTCTGATAGCTCAGGATGTGGTGATGAGCAGCAACCCGTTCAGCTTTCAGGAAGATACCCGGGAAAATCTTTTTGCTGGTACTGATGGATTAAAA
>DATGWX010000214.1:0-3073 GCA_035299275.1 Bacteroidia bacterium | reverse complement strand
ACATTCACTTCGCACCAACCGCTATGGTTAAGCTGCAATGTTCCCAACGGACAATGGAGCAGTTGGCCAATGGTTTCCAAGTGGTCGAAGTCCGCCAGTGACACGTATTCTCCCTGAGCAAAGTGTTGGCTGAGGTCGTTGATTTCTTTTACCGATGAAAGCACATGATGAAGCGGAGTGGGGTGAAAGAATTTGATGTTTAATTCCTTTTCCAGCTTTGGGTAATAGTCGAATGCTTCAGGAAATATTTCATCAAACATCCAGGTTTTGACCATTTTTCGGCCGGTAACCGGACTAAACAACCCCGCTGCAATACGTGATGATTCATGGGGTAAGTGGTTGTCAATAACCAAAACACGTTTGCCCGCCTTCAGTAATTCGTAAGCCAGTATGGAGCCGCTGATGCCTTGTCCTATAATCAGGTAATCAACTTGCATGGTTCGGTTTAATGGCTTTGATAATGTGTCTTTTACCTGGTGGTCCCTGCAGACGTTGAACGGTAAATCCGGCTTTACGCATTGCCCTTTTTACTTCTCCTTTTGCGCAATAGGTAAGCAGAAGTCCACCCTCCGACATCAGGTTATATATTTTTTGAAACAGGAATTCAGTCCATAATTCAGGTTGAACTTCAGGATCAAAAGCATCATAGTAGCAGAGGTCAAATCGATCTGACGAGGAGAATTCGGTGAGACTGATCTGATTTTTGATAAGTGTAAAATCGGGCTGCCATTTTGTAGCAATTTCCCACGGAGAGTTGTGTAAAGATTCGAATAAGTCTTCGTGAATGTGTGATTTTTTTATCTTATGTATCAATTCAGTTGATATAGGATAAAGTTCTAATGCTGTGTATTCTATAATTTGAGAATTTTCTTTCCTCAGGAAACTGAGTAAAGCATTTAAACCGGTTCCGAAGCCTATTTCTAAAATGCGTACCACTGGTAAATGTGTCAGTTCTTTTAGCCCGTTTTCTATAAAAATGTGCAATGATTCCTGCAGGGCGCCATGCACTGAATGGTAATGTGTTCCCAAATCTTCATTGAATACAGTAAGGCTTCCGTCTTTTGTAACTACCGTATGTAAATTAGGACTTTGCATGGCTTAAGACGCGCAAGATAATGATTAAGGAAGTGGAAAGTAAACCCAAGCAGGTAGGTATAAGTATCTAAGCGTAAGACATTCAAGTGTTAAACATTTCCACAGTGTTGTAAAACTACCTTTAGGCAAGATAAGAACAGGGTAGTATTTTTACGGTTTAAATAGTGAAGTATGGCAGCGCAAAATAATTACTCCGAAGACAGTATCCGGTCACTTGACTGGAAAGAGCACATCCGTCTTCGCCCGGGCATGTACATTGGTAAATTGGGGGATGGTTCATCCACAGATGATGGTATTTACATTCTGTTAAAGGAAATCATCGACAACTCCATTGACGAATACGTGATGGGCAACGGAAGACAAATTGAAATCAAAATATCAGAAGGCAAGGTAACCGTGCGGGATTACGGTAGAGGTATTCCATTGGGTAAAGTGATTGATTGTGTTTCTAAAATTAACACCGGTGGTAAATACGATTCAAAAGCTTTCCAGAAATCGGTTGGTTTGAATGGTGTGGGTACCAAAGCGGCCAATGCGCTGTCCAGTTATTTCCGTGTGCAATCAGTTCGCGATGGTCGCACTAAAGTAGCTGAATTTGAACGTGGTGAACTAAAGAAAGATCACCGCGAATCAGCCACTGATTTACCCAACGGTACCATAGTAACCTTTGCACCTGACGATACCATATTTAAAAACTACCACTTCATTCCCGAGTATCTGGAGAACATGCTGTGGAATTATGTGTACCTTAATTCAGGACTTACTATACATTTTAACGACAAGAAGTTTTTCTCTAAAGATGGTTTGTTGGATTTGCTTAAACGCAAAACCAATGAAGAGGATATGCGCTATCCCATTATCCACTTAAAGGGGCATGATATTGAAGTTTCTTTCACGCATGAAAATCAATATGGCGAGGAGTATTACTCTTTCGTTAACGGTCAACATACTACGCAAGGCGGAACGCACTTAGCCGCTTTCAGGGAAGCCATTGTAAAAACCATACGGGAGTTTTACAAAAAGGAGTTGGATGCCTCTGACATACGAGCCTCCATAATTGCTGCTGTGAGTGTGCGGGTGCAGGAGCCGGTGTTTGAATCACAAACCAAAACCAAACTGGGTTCACAAAATGTGGCCTTGGATGGACCAAGCATGCGCAGCTTTGTTAGTGATTTTATGAAGAAGGAGTTGGACGACTACCTGCATAAAAATCCGCAAACGGCTGAAGCATTGCTTAAACGTATAATGCAAAGTGAGCGCGAGCGCAAGGAAATGGCCGGCATTAAAAAACTGGCCAATGAGCGGGCGAAGAAGGCTTCTTTACATAACAAAAAACTGCGTGATTGCCGTTTGCATTTTAACGAAGGCAATGATGAGAAACGATTAGAATCCACACTGTTTATAACAGAAGGTGATTCAGCCAGTGGTTCCATTACCAAATCGCGCAATGTGGAGTTGCAAGCTGTGTTCAGTTTACGGGGAAAACCCCTCAATTGTTATTCACTTACCAAAAAAGTGGTGTATGAAAATGAAGAATTTAACCTGCTGCAACATGCGCTCAATATTGAAGAAGGCATTGAGGGCTTGCGTTACAACCGCATTGTAATTGCTACCGATGCTGACGTGGACGGAATGCACATCCGCTTGTTGATGATGACTTTTTTCCTCCAATTTTTCCCTGATTTGGTAAAGAACGGGCACTTGTATATTCTGGAAACACCCTTGTTCCGTGTACGCAATAAGAAAGAAACCATATACTGTTACAGTGATGAGGAACGGCAAAGAGCCATTGCCCGTTTAGGTAGCAAACCCGAGATTACCCGATTTAAAGGTTTGGGTGAAATTTCACCTGACGAGTTTGAGAACTTTATAGGAGAAGACATTCGACTCGACCCTATTATTCTGAAACAGGATACCACCATTCCCAAATTGCTGGAATATTACATGGGCAAAAACACCCCCGACCGCCAGGGCTTTA
>DATGWX010000213.1:0-1673 GCA_035299275.1 Bacteroidia bacterium | reverse complement strand
AGTACTGTTGTTCTCTGCGTATGAAAATGACACGTTTCGCAACGACATCATCAACCTCAAACCTGTTTTGGCAATGTCAGGTATTTCTTTTGGCTTCTTAATTTTCTCTTTTATCCAAACCGTATCTTTTTTTCCTGTCTTAGGGTTGAGTTTAAGTTTGAACGTCTTTTTGGCATTTTTCTCTGCCTCCTCTTTTCGCTTTTGTTCTTCTCTTTTGGCCAACTGAGGATTATTGATACGCTGCAGGAATTTAGATTTATTGTACAGGGTGGTCATGTTAAACTGACCGTTCAAACTTTTACCTTGTGTGTTGGAAATGGTATTACCCAAACTATCTGCTGCAGGTGGGGCTGTGAGCCACACATAATTGGCACTGTAACGAGCACTCAGAGTAATCCAGTTTAAAGCGGGAATCTTATTCAAGGGCACATTATACGTGGCAGATACTGTTTGATTAAACTGAGTTGTTCGACCCAGATTGAGCAAATTCGTCTTGATTGAATCTTTCTTTTGCTCTGAGTCAATTTTACCGTTAGGCTCATCAATACGTGCATTAACTGTTGCATTATAATCCAACTTAATGGACTTGGTTAAATCCCAACGCATCTCATAGAATCGGGACATGGTATAGTTTTTATCGTACAGTGGCGTGATACTAGTTGAACGGCTGTCATTATTGCGGTAAATGGTTTCACCAAACCTTCTGTCCCACGTGTACCTCACGTTAGTTGAACTTGGCATGTAATTGAAGTTAAACTCCTTGATTAGTTTCAGGCTTTTAGGTTTCAATTTTTTAAACGGTTCCACCGGTTTATTCTGAAAGGTGTGCCCATGCCCCAAACCAACCTGATAATTTTTTAGCAGGCTGTATTGTATATTTTCATTTCTTCTGTATTGCTCAGAAAATGCAAATGTAGCGTTAAGGTTCTCCACATCATAAAAATGAGCCTTCTTACTGCCTACCCTGTTTTTTCTTACGTTGGTAAAATTGATACTTCGTTGAGTAGAAAAATCTTCTGCTGCTGCAAGTATTCGTTGTTTCTCAGCTTCATTATTTGTTTCCAGCGAAGTAGCCAGTTTTATATCGGGATTAAGTGGGTTATACAAAGGTTTGATTGACGTTTGTGAATACGAGTAAAACATTGGAATACTTATGCCCACCTTAGCTGGAAAAAATTTACCCAACTCAAAGTTAGTAGCAACCGACATTTGCAATTCCTCTTTCAGGCTTCGCTCATTCAGCTTTTTATCAATACCTCCCCAACCCACACTCTTGTAATTGGTGGCTGCCTGCACAGTTCCAAAATCTGCCAGTTTGGTTACTACCCTGCCCGTAGCTGCCCACCCACCTCTGCTCACAAAATCTGATACACGCAATTCATTGAACCAAACCTCACCACACTTGGGCAAACCGTCATCCAACGGATTATTTCCATCGCGCTTCACATTGCGCACACCTAACATAATTACACGTACATTACTCAAATCAGGAATACCCAATACAGTTACTTTTCTGTCACCTACATTGATAGTATATGGAGTAGTCAGACTTCCGTTGTTGCTTGAGCGGTTTTGTTTTGCCAGATAAAAATCTTCAATATCAGCTACCATCTCATTGGCAGAAGGCCAGATTAAACTGGGTGAAGTAGAACCATTTGGTGTAGGGATTAAAG
>DATGWX010000212.1:0-1676 GCA_035299275.1 Bacteroidia bacterium | reverse complement strand
ATGGATTTACGTATTCGGGCATCAAATTCTCCCAACTCCTCTTCGCTGTATGTATTACCAAGCGAAAGCATGGGGTATTTGTGCTTTACGGTTTGAAAACTTTTAGTTACTGTACCACCCACACGTTGGGTAGGTGAATTGGCATCCTGTAATTGTGGGTATTGTTTTTCCAGACTGATAAGTTCCTGCAACAACTGATCAAATTCATAATCGCTGATAACTGGTTTATCCAGCACATAATACAAGTGATTGTGGTGATTAATCACTTGCACCAATTCGGCAATGCGTACTTTAGCTTCGTCAAAACTCATAAAGCCGCAATTTAGCAAGAGCATCTTAAACGCACAGGTTTGAAGTTGCATTTTTTTTATACATCTTTGTGCTGATGTGTAAATGGCTCAGAAATCTTTATTTACCAACTACTTTGGCGTTTTTCAGTGCTTTTACGGCAATGGCGCAAAGCAGCTTTGTCCCCACCGGAAGCGAAACTTACCACTTAATTGACCGATTGGAGATACAAAATGGTGTACTGAGCAAAACCTTACACACTTCCACAAAACCCTACAGCCGCAGTCAGATTGCCTCTTTTCTGAACGAGTTAAACGATTCGGGCAAATACCGTTCTGTTCAGGATAAATTTAATCTCGACTATCTTTCCATCGACAATTTTGATGCAACCGGAGATAGTTCAGCCATCAGTAAAAAACCTGTACTGAAGAAATTCTATACAGAAAAACCCTTTCTGTTTTCTCACCACGAAAAGGACTTTGAGCTCTACATCAATCCGGTGTTAGATGCAAATGCGGGTTTTACAGATGCCACCGCTGGAAACAAGTCCATCTACAGCAATACCCGTGGTGCTGAAATTCGCGGAAGCATTGCCGGCAAGGTGGGGTTTTATACTTACGTTACCGAAAATCAGGCGCGCCTTCCTTACTTTGTTGACCAACGGGTTGACAGCAACAAAGCATTGCCTGGAGTTGGTTTTCTGAAAGGTTTTGGTACAAACGGGTACGATTATTTACAAGCCAGAGGTTACATCACTTTTTCAACAGCCAAAAACCACATCAACTTCACCTTCGGGCACGACCGAAATATGATAGGCAACGGAGTACGTTCACTGATTTTATCTGACTTTGCCCGCGAGTACCTGTTCTTTAAGGTGAATACAAAGGTGTGGAAGTTCGATTATGAAAACCTGTTTATGGAACTGTTCAACGGCAACAGTTTTACCGGAGTAGGAAATCTGGTAGAGAAAAAATTTGCCGTTCATCACCACCTCAGTTTTAATGTGGCTAAAAACCTGAACATCGGACTCTCCGAAACGGTTATATTTTCCAGAAATGACACCTTGGGTTCGAAAGGTTTTGAACTGAATTACCTTAACCCGATTATCTTTTACCGTTCGGTTGAACAGAACCTGAACAGTGCTGATAATGCCATGGTAGCGCTGGATTACAAATGGAACTTTGCCAAGCATTTTTCCATGTACGGACAGTTTATACTGGATGAGTTTGTCATTAGTGAACTGCGTGCCGGAAACGGATGGTGGGCCAATAAATTCGGTATACAAACAGGATTGAAATACATTGATGTATTAAACGTAAGTAATCTCGATTTGCAGGTAGAAGGAAATGTGGTGCGACCATACACTTATACGCATTACAGAACCTCAC
>DATGWX010000211.1:0-8473 GCA_035299275.1 Bacteroidia bacterium | reverse complement strand
TACTCAAATAAGCCGAATCATTACGGATTAATGCTCAATGATACCGCTTATTTACGCAGGATGGCCAAGCGTGTTTTCGCTGCCGGATACCAACTCAACACCCATTGCATTGGCGACTCAGCCAACAGGGTAATGCTGAATATGTATGGTGAAATTTTAAAAGGCGAAAACGACAGGCGCTGGAGAATTGAACACGCACAAATTGTGCATCCGGGTGAATGGTTGAAATTTAAGAGGTACAGCATAATCCCTTCAGTACAACCTACGCATGTAAGTTCTGATAAAAACTGGGTGCCCGATAGAATTGGTAACGGAAGACTGGATGAGGCTTATCCGTATAAAAAGTTACTCATGTTTAGCGGGCGAATTGCGCTGGGTACCGATTTTCCGGTGGAAGAGGTTAACCCCATGGGTACACTTTTTTCAGCAGTAATGCGCACCACCAGACAAGAGCACCCTGCCGGTATGTTTCAATACCAGAATGCGCTCACACTATACGAAGCCATGAAAGGGATGACCTACTGGGCAGCTTATGCACAGCATGAAGAAAATGAAAAAGGCTGCCTGGAAAATAACAGGTTTGCTGATTTTATAGTGCTGGACAAAGACATCATGAAAGGCAACATTGTAGATGTGTTTAATGCCAAAGTACTCTATACATTTATAGCCGGGAAAAAAGTTTACGAAGCAAAGTAAATTTTCTCTTCTAAAGAAAATGATTCTTTAGCTTGCATGATAAATTTAGTTCAAATGACAGGATAATAATTTCCCTTCGCAGGTTAGATTCACTATACTGGATATTGACCAATCGGGCTTTCGGTTTGTATTTGTGCTGTTAAATGAATACATAGTTGTGCCTACCAATGGTGAAAAATACCAGTAGGTGGTTTCAGATGTTTCCCCTCTATGACTTAATTGAGAAAAGTTATACTTCCCCCTGTTAGCCGGAAGCACACCCAAGGCAGTAGTGAGGGTCCAACCGGAAGTAAACTCGCTTTCTCCGTCCTCTGGAGAGGAAGGTTTGCCGTAATCGAGTGTAGCATAGTCAAAGTGCATCAGGTAACGGGGAGAATATTTGTCATACATGTAGTATCGAAAAGGGGTGTAACCATTGTTAAGATCACGGTATATTCTATTGTACTTGTTGGAAATACTGAAATAACCACTTCGATCAGGGAAATCAGGGTAGCTAACATAGATGAGATAAAACTCATCATTTTCTTTCATGTAGCTGCCGGTTACAGTCCATTTTACTTTTGCACTGTCAAGAGTAATTATTTTTACCGGGGTATTATTGGGCCAGGAGGAGGAGGTGTCGGTTACATACTCCATAAATGTCCAGCTATTGCCTGTTTTGAGCGGGAAAAAGAGTTCGCTTTGGCCGGGTTCATAGACATCTTCAGCGGTTTCATAGCAAGAAGTGGTAGTTAAAAATAATGTAACAAGGCCGATGATTATACTAGTCTGATATTTCATAAGCTTATTTTAAAGAACAGAGTATAAAAGTACTAAAAAAGTTGCTTGGAAAAAAGATGGACTTACTCCGGGAAATTTTCTTATAGGTCAAACTCATAATGCGTCAGACCTCTGTAAAAGACCCACCCACCCCAACGCATTAAAACTGAAATTACCCATTTGGGTAGTGTTTTTTACCCCATACGGGTATTGCGCAGGTTGGTCTTTCTCTCCACATTTGTAAAGCCACCAATTGCTGTATCTTTGATATAAAAAGAAGTTTATGAAAAAGGCATTAATTTTACTAATTGTTGTATTTACAACCGTTACTTCATTTGCACAAACAGGTCTTTACCACCCTTTCCCAAAAGACAGTGCGTTGTGGAGTTATGGTAACTACGATATGGTATCTTTTTACAGAACTTGTGCATACAAAGTAAAAGGAGATACAACCATTAATTCTGTCTCTTATTCAAAACTTTACACCATAAAAACATTTAGTTATGATAATGACAGTGGAGCGGTTTTGCATGCTTTGTTGCGAATCAACAATACACAATCAAAGGTTTGGTTGAAGTATGTTGATTACAATTTGTTTCGTGATACAACAGAATTTTTACTGTATGATTTTTCACTTCAAGTGAACGATACTTTTTATGCTAAAATTGTGAATTACGATAGCTTGGGTTTTGTTACAGATACATTAATTGTTCAAATGAAGGATTCTGTTTCTACTTTGAATGGGTATCTTCCTCGCATTCAACTTAAGGGAAAGTTTGGCCCAAGAAATTACTATAGTTTTGTTGAATCAGTCGGCTCCAATCGTTTCTTGTTATATCCGGAAAGTTATATTGCCATTTATCCGTTTATTGGTGGGAGTACTCAACAGTTCATAAGCTGTTTCAAGCAAGGGGCAACTATATATTATCAATCGAACCAGTGTATTTTAAATTATTTGATTAGCGGTGTTCATCAATTAGCAACAAAGCATCATAGTCTCTTGTATCCTACATTTTTTCAATCCGGTCAGTCGGTTCATTTTAAGCTAAAAAATGAATTGGAATTACCTATAGAGACATTAACTATTTGTAATGCCAGAGGTGAGCAAGTCGAGCATTTGGTCTTAATGCACAATCAAGAGGAAATTATTGCTCAGAAACAGTACTCACAGGGCATTTATATTGTCAATCTAAAGTATAAAAACGGGCTGAATGAATACATTAAAATTGTAATTTTTTAATTCATTCTTCTACAACGGTCTGATGCATAACGCGTCAGACCGATTGAAAATGAGTAATATTTTTACTTTACCCTCAAAAAGTTTTACTCCCCATTAAGTAACCCACCAAATACTCCACCTAATCCGCGGCTTTGTTCTTTGCCTCCGGCAGAAGCTGCTAGTATACGGTCGGCTAAGCGGGAGAAGGGAATACTTTGCAGGTAAACAATACCCGGTCCGGTTACTGTAGCGTAAAATAAACCTTCACCGCCAAACAACGAGTTGCGGAAACCACCGATAAATTTAATGTCGTACTCCACACCGCTAGTAAAAGCAACCAAACAACCTGTATCTACACGAAGTGTTTCACCTGCTTTTAATTCTCTGCGAATGATGGTTCCACCGGCATGAACAAATGCTTTGCCATCGCCACGTAAGCGTTGAAGAATAAAACCTTCACCACCAAATAAACCGGCTCCTATACGTTTGGTGAAAGCAATATCAATATCAATACCTTCAGCAGCACAAAGGAAACCGTCTTTCTGGCAAAGAATTTCACCTCCGTATTGCTTTAAATCAAAAGGGATAATTTTACCCGGGTAAGGAGCAGCAAAAGCCACTTTACTTTTTTGGCTGCCTTCGTTTAAAAAAGAGGTAATGAAAAAACTTTCACCCGTTATCATGCGTTTGAGTCCGCCAAAAACACCACCTGTTTTGGTTTGCATGTTTATTCCGTTTTCCATGTAAAGCATGGCACCGGCTTCAGCCCTTACGGCTTCGTGCGGGTCGAGTTCAATTTCTACTACCTGAATATCGTCACCCAGTATGTTGTAATCAATTTCGTGTGCTGTGTTCATTTTTTTTCTGCAAAGTTGAATAATACAAAACCCAATTGCAACTGCTTTGTCCCCGCATTTAGGTATTGCGCAAAAAAAAAGCGTCACCGAAGTAACGCTTTTTGATTATGAATGGGTGTTAATTTAATTGCACTTGTAAAGCACTTTTACTCCGGGCTGAGCGTCTTTCATTATCTCACTGAATTCCATTAAAAACTCATTGGATGCTTTGCAACGTTCGCATGCACCTTCAGCAGCTTTTTCGTTTGGAGCAACATCTCCATACCCTTCGTTAATCATCAATACTACGGCTTTTACTTTAGGATACTTTTCTTTAAGTTTTCTTACCGCCTTTTTAAACAACTTGAAATCGGCTTTAGGATCACCCTCTACCACCAGTTGAATCAACACAATGTCTTTCTCCGGTTCGGCACCTTTTTCATTGGTTACTTCAACAAACTCGTCCAAACTCATGCTGGTGCGTTTGTCGGCCAAACTATCACTGAACATGATGGAATAAAACTGTTTATTTTTAGGATTTTCTTTGTTGATACACGCAGGAGCTTGTGCCATGGACTTGCTAAACAAGCCTCCGATGCTGATGAATGCGATTAGAGTAAAAATTCTTTTCATATTGTTGAGGTTAATTATTCCAAAACTACTAAAAAAATCGCTATGTCAAGCTAAAATTTCAGTATTCCTTTTATCAGAGGGTAAAACAACGGCATCAGGCAGGTCAAATTACACGCTATTCGGCTGACTTATCAGGTCTTAAGATATTCTGCTCCATACCTTTTTATGTTGCTCCCTGTTCAACCATATTTTGGTTTCAGAGTGTTGAGGGAGGCTTAAGTCAGGGTCTTTCTCCAGAATTTCTGCTGCACTAATGCGTGCAGCCTCCAGAATTTCATCATCATTTCGCAAATCGGCCAGTTGTAAATCCAGTAAACCGCTTTGTTGGGTACCTTCCAAATCTCCCGGTCCGCGAAGTTTTAAATCTACTTCAGAGATGTAAAACCCGTCATTACTTTCTTCCATGGTCTTTAAACGTAATTTAGCTTCGTTACCCAATTTATGACTGCTCATCAGAATGCAGTAACTCTGGTCGCCCCCCCGGCCAACTCTGCCCCTTAACTGGTGCAATTGTGACAAACCGAAACGTTCAGCATTCTCGATAATCATAACGGTTGCATTGGGCACATTTACGCCCACCTCAATCACAGTTGTGGCCACCATAATATGTGTTTGTTTGTTGAGGAAGCGTTGCATTTCATAGTCCTTGTCAGCAGGCTTCATGCGCCCATGCACAATGCTCACCTGGTATTGAGGAAGCGGGAAGGCCCGTGTAATACTTTCATATCCTTCCATCAGATTGGCCAAGTCTAACTTTTCACTTTCCTCAATCAATGGATATACCACATAAATCTGTCGTCCTTTTTCGATTTCACTTTTCATAAAGCCAAATACCGCTAAGCGTGAATTTTCAAAACGGTGCATGGTTTTAATGGGTTTGCGCCCTGCGGGTAATTCGTTGATCACCGAAAGATCGAGGTCTCCGTAAACCGTCATAGCCAATGTACGTGGAATTGGGGTTGCGGTCATCACCAGTATGTGTGGTGGCTTATCATTTTTTTGCCAGAGTTTGGCTCTTTGCTCAACGCCAAAACGATGTTGCTCGTCAATGACTACCAATCCCAGATTTTTAAATTGCACCTGATTCTCCAACAAGGCATGTGTGCCGATAAGGATATGTAAGGTTCCTTCTTGCAAGTCACTAAATAGTTGCCTGCGTTCTTTTTGAGGTGTGCTACCGGTGAGTAACCTTACATTTACCGGTAGATTATGGGTGAGTTGCACTAAACTCTGGTAATGTTGCTGAGCCAGAATTTCAGTAGGAGCCATCAATGTTGCCTGGTAACCGTTATCTAAAGCAATGAGCATACATAACAAAGCTACAATGGTTTTACCGCTACCCACATCACCTTGCAGCAGGCGGTTCATTTGCATGCCGCTTTTCATATCAGCACGTATTTCTTTGATAACTTTTTTTTGAGCTTCAGTTAACTCAAAAGGAAGGTGTTGACTGTAAAAGGTATTGAACAATTCACCCACCACAGCGAAGGAGATGCCGTTGTGTAGCTTCTTTCGGGCATTGCGGTAGCGCAGAATTTTTAATTGCAGAAAAAATAATTCGTCAAATTTTAGTCGCTTGGTTGATGCACTTAATTGTTCAGGTGTCTTGGGAAAATGTTGTTGGCGCACAGCATCATTTCTGCCGCATAAATGGTTACTCTCGATAACCTGCTGTGGAAGAATTTCGGTTATATTTAAGCGTTCGTCTTTGAGCAGGGTATGCACCAATTTCATTATGGCTTTGCTGTCAAAGTTTCGGTTCTTCATTTTTTCAGTGGTGTTATACATGGGCATCAATGCCGAAAGCATTTTGATGTTTTCTTCGGTATACGCGTCCACCGTTGGGTGCACCATGTTGAAACGACTGTTAAATAAAGTAGGTTTCCCGAAAATGATATAGGGAACATTGGGTTTAATGTTTTCCCTGATCCACTTGACACCTTGAAACCAAACAATTTCGAGACTGTCTTTCCCATCTGTAAAATTGGCTGTAAGGCGTTGGCCGGTTTTCATTTTTTCAGCTCTGAAATCTGTAAACTTTCCTTTCAGCTGCACGTAAGGAAGCTCTTCGTTCAACTCAGCAATAGTATAAAAACGTGTGCGGTCAATGTGCCGGTAGGGGTAGAATTGCAACAAATCTCCGAAGGTGAAAATGTTCAATTCTTTCTTCAGCAGGTCGGCACGGGCTTCTCCTACGCCTTTTAAAAACTCAACGGGTGTTTGCAGAAACGAACTCACGCAGGCAAAAGTGCAACAAACAGCCTGAAAAGGAAAGTGGTGGCTGAATTATTTCAGTATAAAAATAAAATCTCCGCCCTCGTCACCTGTTTCACGTATATCGCCAAACTGAGGTACCTGTCCATTCGGGCTATTATTGATTACAGCAGTTTTAAAACTGGAGAATAGCTGCTCGGTAGTGATATACTTTTCCGTATTTTCATTCAACCGCTTAATCAGGTACTCTGTGAAAACACTTTTATCAGGTACTGTTTTCATGGCACCGCTGGTCATCGCTTTGCGACTGGGTAGTTTGTAAAGTTCGTTTATGGCAGTACTAGAGGAGCCAAAGGCATCACGCGTTTTAAAGATGCTCCCCCCGAAGCAGGCATCAGCAATAAGTAAGGTATGTTTGCTGCTTATACCTCCAATATATGTTTTGAGGTCAGCGTTGGAGAACCAACTACCACGGTTGGTTTTGGTAGCATCAATGGGTAGCCAATAACCTTGTTTCAGTTTTTCATCCCAATAACCATGACCGGCATAAAAAATTAACAAGTTGTCCTGCTCAGTCATTTTATCAGTAAGTAAATCAAACTGGCGGATAATGTCTTCGCGTGTCGGATTTTTAAGCAATAAAATGGTGCTGTCAGTAAATGAATATTTGTTGAGCAACGTACGGGAAAGTTTTTCAGCATCCTGTATGGGGTTGTCCAGGTCATTGATAGAATTATCAAGGTAGTCTTGTACAGCAATAATTACTGCATAATATTTTCCTGTGGCAAAAGCTGTGGCTGTTGTTGTAGGGTTTGGGTTTACCTTAGTTATACCCCGTAAAACAATACTATGGTCAGCAGGAATGGGGGTGGCAAGGTAAAGCCCCTTAATTTCAGCATCAGAAAGTATTCGGTTATACAAATACACTTCGTCTAACCCACCTTTAAACCGGGATGCCTGATCCCAGCAGCCGTTTAAACAGGTTTGACGTGCACCAAGCCACAGATTATTAAAATCCAGAGGTTTTTCGGTGCCTACATCTTCTGCCTCAATAAGTGCAGAGTCGAGGTATATCTTAGTGAAATCTTCACCAGCTGTTATGCTGAGCATATGCCAGCTGTTATCTATTGGTAGTTCGCTGTAACTTATAGTATTTTCTCCGTTTTTGTCATGGAAGGATACGGTGAGCTTTCCTGAATTATCACAGCCCACCAGCAATTCGTTGAGGTTGGTACTGTTGGCACAACTGAGCAGTGTAAACGTATTGGATGAACTTTTGTACCAGCAACTAAAGGTAAATGCTCCGGAGTTCAAACTTACAGGTAATTCTATCGGACCTGTATTTTCGTTAAGAAGAATGGCTCCTTTGGGTTTCAGATTTTTGTCATCGCAAAAAAGAGGTTTATAGTTTCGTGCAGTTTTCCCGCTTGCTGAATCCTTGTAGTTACCATTAAACGGATAATACAATTGCGGCCCTGATTTCTGACTGGCATTTTGTGAATAAAGTGGTTTTGTAACTGAAAGGGTGCAAAGTAATAATACAAGGTATTTGTTGAAGACCTGCATAATTGGTTTGGTTAGGTAAACCAAAGTTAAACATATTTAACAATACCGCAAAAAAAGAACCCCTGCCGAAATACGGCAGGGGCAAACTACTATGAAACTAACTACCTTACCTACTTAATACAAAGAGGCCGGTGGTTTTGTTCATTTAAGTGTATTTTTTATTTTTTCCAGCGCAGGGAAGAAATGAGGTGCTCTACATCATTGGTGAGGTATTGTAATACAGGCGCCACTGAGTCGGGGTTGGTGCGGATGTTAAAGTAGAGCGAGCCTCTCAAAAAATGTTGAGTACTATCAGTCATGTAAAACTGTAAGGCTGTAGCCGTATTACCTGTAAGCTCGTACACTATGCCTGATTTGCTCGGGCGCTCTATGTAATTTTCAATGATTTCATCGGCTTTGATGGTGTGTTTATATACCAGCCTGCGGGAATCTTCAATCAGTTTAAAAAGTCCGTTCTCTGATTGTACGGGTGAATAGCTCAGGTGCAATGTGGCATTGTAATAAGGAAAATGAATGTTAAGCCAGCAAGGCCGTGCATCGGGGCCATCAT